>JBBFMG010000001.1:0-1776 GCA_037478575.1 Burkholderiales bacterium
TAACTCTTCCCCTTGCCGGGCGAGTAGAGGACTTTCACCTCCAAGTGGGTGCGCCCTGCCGGGCGCACCACGCAAAAAAGCCGACGCTTGCGTCGGCTTTTTTGTGCCTGCTGGCAGCGTGAGGCTGCCGCTTGCCGCCTCAGTCGCCGGCAGCCACCTCGGCCCCGCGGGTGGTCACCCACACCGCGCCGTCGATCACGGTGAGATCGTTGTCCCGCGCGAACCCCAGGAGAAACTCATAGGCACGGGGGTCCACCTCCTTGAGCGCGCGCGACACCACGACACAGCCCACGCCTTCCAGGGTAACCGGTCGCACATAGGGGGAATAACTCACCCGGTTGTCCTCCCCGAAGGCGGCCAGCGCGCCGGCCAGACGTTCTGCCCAGTCACTCGGCCGGAACCTGCGCCCGGACGTGGTGACACCCTTCAAGATGAGATCGTTCGTTGAGATTTTCATAATATTCGCATTCTATCATTTTGCTGATCAGCCAGCAAAATTTTCCATGGGGTCATAGGCAAATTTTCGGCGCGAGCCACCGTTCCTTGAGGACCTTCCGGCCCGCGAGCCCGCCACGCCCCGCCGTTTCATTGCATGAGACCGCACTTTCCGGAAAAATATCCGAGGGAATTGCTTAGTTTTTCCCGCCCATTCCAATAGCCGAGGAGGAACGAACAATGAAGAACCCGCTGGATTCCCTGTGGGGCACGGTCATTTCCGGGCTCGTGCTGACCCTGGTGCTCTACGTCATCGTCAAGAACTTTCTAATGTAAGGGAGGAGACCCAATGGAACTCGCACTCGCCCGCTGGATTCACATCCTGGCTGGAGTCATGTGGATCGGCCTGCTCTACTATTTCAACTTCGTCCAGGTCGCCGCCCTCAAGGCCGCCACCGAGGACGGCACCGCGGCCGGCATCACCAAGCACGTGGCGCCCCGCGCCCTGCTGTTCTTCCGCTGGGCGGCAGTGGTCACCTGGCTGGCCGGCGCGGCGCTGCTGGGCCAGCATTTCGTGCCGGCCTTCACCCTGCAGCCGGGCTTTGCCGGCATCGGCCTGGGGGCCTGGCTCGGCACCATCATGCTGTTCAACGTGTGGGTGCTGATCTGGCCCAACCAGAAGAAGATCCTGGGGCTGGCTCCGGCCAGCGACGAGGAGAAAGCCAAGGCCCGTCGCGTGGCCTTCCTGGCCTCCCGCTTCAACACCATGCTGTCCATGCCCATGCTGTTCTTCATGGCCTACGGCTGGCAGCAAAGCGGCGTGGTTTTCGGCTAAACTAGGCATTTCCGCGGACACGCACGGCGGCTCTGGCCGCCGTGTGCTTTTTGGTGGATCGAAAATGTCGCACCTCATGAACACCTACGCCCGCCTGCCTGTCGCCTTCGAACGGGGCGAAGGGGTCTGGCTGTGGGACACCACCGGCAAGCGCTATCTGGATGCCGTGGCGGGCGTGGCGGTCAATACCCTGGGCCATGCCCATCCCAAGCTCGCCGCCACCCTGTGCGAGCAGGCGCAGAAACTCATCCACACCTCCAACCTCTACCAGGTGCCCCTGCAGGAGGCGCTGGCCAGCCGGCTGTGCGAGCTTTCGGGCATGGACCGCGCCTTCTTCTGCAACTCCGGGGCGGAGGCCAATGAGGCGGCCATCAAGCTGGCCCGCCTCTACGGCCACCAGAAGGGCATCGACCTGCCCACCATCCTGGTCATGGAGAAGAGCTTCCATGGCCGCACCCTGGCCACCCTCACCGCAAGCGGCAGCCGCAAGGTCCAAGCCGGCTTCG
>JBBFMG010000001.1:1786-34492 GCA_037478575.1 Burkholderiales bacterium
CGTGTGCCCTACAACGACGTGGAGGCGGCGCGCCATGCGGTGGACCACAACCCCAACATCGTCGCGATTCTGGTGGAGCCGGTGCAGGGCGAGGGCGGCATCAACATTCCCAGCCCGGACTATCTCACCGGACTGCGCCAGCTCTGCGACGAGAAGGGTCTGCTGCTCATGCTGGACGAGGTGCAAAGCGGCATCGCCCGCACCGGTACCTGGTTTGCCCACCAGCACGCGGGCATCAAACCCGACGTGATGGCGCTGGCCAAGGGCTTGGGGGGCGGGGTGCCCATCGGCGCCTGCCTCGCCCGGGGACCGGCAGCGGAGGTATTCAAGCCGGGCAATCACGGTTCCACCTTCGGCGGCAATCCCCTGGCCTGCGCGGCGGGCTTGACGGTGCTGCGCGTCATCGAGGAGGAGAGGCTGCTGGAGAACGTGATGCGCGTGGGCAGCTACCTGCGCGACGGTCTGGCGGCCGGGCTCAAGGACGTGCCGGGCGTGGTGCAGGTGCGCGGCCACGGCCTGATGGTGGGCATCGAGCTGGACCGGCCGTGCGGCGAGATCGTCACGCGCGCCCTGGAGCAGGGGCTGCTGGTCAACGTCACCTCGGACCGCGTCGTGCGCCTGGTGCCGCCCCTGATCCTGCGCGAGGACGAGGCTCAGCATCTCATCGACGGCCTGGTGCCCGTGATCCGGGCCTTTCTGGGCGCGGCCGCCACGGCCTGAGGAGGCGCCATGCCACAACAGCAGCCGATCAAGCATTTCCTGCAGTTCAAGGATTTCACCCGCGAGGAGTTCGAGTACCTGTTCCAGCGCACGCGCTGGATCAAGGAACAGTTCAAGGCCTACAAGACCTATCACCCGCTGCACGACCGCACGCTGGTGATGATCTTCGAGAAGGCGAGCACGCGCACACGTCTGTCTTTCGAGGCGGGCATGCACCAGCTGGGCGGCGCCGCCATCTACCTCAACACACGCGACTCCCAGCTGGGCCGCGGCGAGCCGGTGGAGGACGCGGCCCAGGTGATCTCCCGCATGTCGGACATCGTCATGATCCGCACCTTCGAGCAGGAGATCATCGAGCGCTTCGCGCGCCATTCCCGGGTGCCCGTGATCAACGGCCTGACCAATGAATACCATCCCTGCCAGATCCTGGCCGACATCTACACCTACATCGAGCACCGCGGTCCCATCCAGGGCAAAACGGTGGCCTGGATCGGCGATTCCAACAACGTGTGCAACACCTGGCTGCAGGCGGCCGAGGTGTTCGATTTCAACGTCCACGTCTCCACCCCGCCCGGCTACGAAGTGGAGCCGGAGCGCGCCGGGCTGTATGGCACCGACCACTACGAGCAGTTCGCCGATCCCATGGAGGCCGCCCGAGGTGCCGATCTGGTGACCACCGACGTGTGGACCAGCATGGGCTTCGAGGCGGAGGACGAGGAACGGCGCCGCGCCTTCGCCGACTGGCAGGTGGACGCGGACATGATGCGCGTGGCCAAGCCCGATGCCCTGTTCATGCACTGCCTGCCCGCCCACCGGGGCGAAGAGGTGGCGGCGGAGGTCATCGACGGCCCGCAAAGCGTGGTGTGGGACGAGGCGGAGAACCGCCTGCACACCCAAAAGGCACTTTTGGAATACCTCCTCCTCGGCCGCATCGAGAGCCCGAAATGAACATCGTCTATTTCCGCGACATGGATGCCCTCTACATCGAGCTCAAGCCCCGCGAGGCGGAAACCGCCTGGGAGCCGGCACCCGGCATCACCATCAACTATGCCGCCAACGGCGAACCGGTGGGCATCCAGATCGACCAGGCCAGCGAGCGCGTGAACCTGGATTACCTCAACGTCGGCAACTTCCCCGGCCAGGTGGACGTGCTGACCAAACAGAATCCCACCCACTGAGGCTTTGCCATGAGCAGCATCCGAAAAGTCGTTCTTGCCTACTCCGGAGGCCTGGACACCTCGGTGATCCTGAAATGGCTGCAGGACCGCTATCAATGCGAGGTCGTCACCTTCACCGCCGACATCGGTCAGGGGGAGGAGCTGGAGCCCGCGCGGGAGAAGGCGCGCAAACTGGGCGTGAAGGAAATCTTCATCGACGATCTGCGCGAGGAATTCGTGCGCGACTTCGTGTTCCCCATGTTTCGGGCCAACACGGTCTATGAGGGCGAATATCTCCTGGGGACGTCCATCGCCCGCCCGCTGATCGCCAAGCGCCTGATCGAGATCGCCGCCCTCACCGGCGCCGATGCCATCGCCCACGGGGCCACCGGCAAGGGCAACGACCAGGTGCGCTTCGAGCTGGGCGCCTACGCCCTCAACCCGGACATCAAGATCATCGCGCCCTGGCGTGAATGGGATCTCAACTCGCGCGAGAAGCTCCTGGCCTACGCGGAGCAACACGGCATTCCGGTGGAGATGAAACACAAGGCCGGCGGCTCGCCCTACTCCATGGATGCCAACCTGCTGCACATCTCCTACGAGGGCCGGCACCTGGAAAACCCCGCCGCCGAACCAGAAGAGGACATGTGGCGCTGGACGGTCTCGCCGGAAAAGGCCCCCGACCAGCCGGAATACGTGGAAATCGAATTCGAACAGGGTGATCCGGTGGCCGTCAACGGCCAGCGCCTGTCGCCGGCCGCCCTGCTGGCGGAGCTCAACCGCCTGGGCGGCAAACATGGCATCGGCCGCCTGGATCTGGTGGAGAACCGCTACGTGGGCATGAAGTCCCGGGGCTGCTACGAAACGCCCGGCGGCACCATCCTGCTCAAGGCACACCGGGCCATCGAGTCCATCACCCTGGACCGGGAAGTGGCCCATCTCAAGGACGACCTGATGCCGCGCTACGCCAGCCTGATCTACAACGGCTACTGGTGGTCGCCGGAACGCAAGGCGCTGCAGACCCTGATCGACCACACCCAGGAACGCGTCAACGGCTGGGTGCGCCTGAAGCTGTACAAGGGCAGCGCCATGGTCGTGGGCCGGGATTCGCCCACCGACTCCCTGTTCGATCCCGCCATCGCCACCTTCGAGGATGATCAGGGCGCCTACAACCAGGCGGACGCCAGCGGCTTCATCCGCCTCAATGCGCTGCGCATGCGCATCGCGGCCAAGCGCAAACACCGCTGAGGATCGGCCATGTCCCAATTCGACAACGTTTCGGTAGTCAAGAAGGCCAATATCTACTTCGACGGCAAGTGCGTTTCCCACACGGTGCTGTTTCCGGATGGCACGCGCAAGACCTGCGGCGTGATCTTTCCCAGCACCCTCACCTTCACCACCGGCGCGCCGGAGCGCATGGAAATCAACGCCGGTGTGTGCCGGGTGCGCCTCGCCGGCGAGGACGAGTGGAAAACCTATCGTGCCGGGGAGTCGTTCGACGTGCCCGGCAACAGCCAGTTCGACATCGAGACCCTGGAGACACTGGATTACGTCTGTCACTTCGGATAGAGGATCGCTGCCTGACAGGAGACAATCATGACCACGCTCGCGGTTGTCAAAAAGAAAGGCCAGATCGCCATCGCGGCGGACACCCTCACCAAGTGGGGCACCACCAAGGAATCCGCAACCTACATCGCCAACCACGACAAGATCATTCGCGTCGGCGACAGCTACATTGCCATCACCGGCACCACCACTTTCAACCTCATCCTGCGTGACTATTTCGCGGGCCTGGAGGCGCCGCCCCGGCTCGATTCGGTGCAGGCCATCTTCCGCACCTGGCAGGAGCTCCACGCCGCCATGAAGGAACGTTACTTCCTCAATCCCGCGGAGGACAAGGAAGACGATCTGGAAAGCTCGCGCATCCATGTGCTCATCGCCAATCCGCACGGCATCTTCGGTGTCGGTGCCCATCGCACCGTGCAGGAGTTTTCCCGCTTCTACGCCTACGGTGCAGGCAGTGAATACGCCATGGGCGCGCTGTGGGCGTCCTACGACAATCCCAAGCTGGATGCCCACGCCCTGGCGCGGCTCGCCATCGAGTGCGCCATCGAGTTCGACGACAGCACGGGAGCGCCCATCACCAGTCACGTGCTCAAGGAAGCACGTCGCTGATCCAGGAGGAAACATGCCTTCCTTCGACATCGTTTCGGAAGTCAACAGGCAGGAAGTCCGCAATGCCGTGGACCAGACCAACAAGGAAGTCGCCAACCGCTTCGACTTCAAGGGTTCGGATGCCCGTGTCGAGCAGGCCGACTACGTGCTGACCGTCTATGCCGACGACGAATTCAAGCTGGACCAGGTGCAGGACATCCTCAATGCCAAGCTGATCAAGCGCGGCATCGACATCAAATGCCTGGAACTGGGCAAACCTGAGAAGATCAGTGGCAACAAGGTGAAGCGCACGGTCACGGTGAGAACGGGCATCGAGACCGAGCTCGCCAAGAAGATCGTCAGGCTGATCAAGGACAGCAAGCTCAAGGTGCAGGCCAGCATCCAGGGCGAGACGGTGCGTGTGTCCGGCCCCAAGAAGGACACGCTGCAGGAAACCATTGCCCTGGTGCGCCGCTCCATCACCGACTTCCCGCTGCAGTTCACCAACTTCCGCGACTAAGGAGGCATCATGGCCCGCGTACTGGTTCCGCTCGCCGAAGGTTTCGAGGAACTGGAGGCCGTCACCATCGTCGATCTGCTGCGCCGCGCCGGCGTGGAAGTGGTCACCGCAGGGCTTCAGCCCGGCCCGGTGAAGGCCAGCCGCGGTACGGTGCTCATCCCGGACACCACCCTCGACCAAGCCCTTGCGGATGACTACGACATGGTGGTGCTGCCGGGCGGCATGCCCGGCGCAAAACACCTCAACGAGGATGCCCGGGTGAAGGATCTGCTGCGGCGCATGGCCGATGCCGGCAAGTTCACGGGCGCCATCTGCGCCGCCCCCATGGTGCTGGCGGAAGCCGGGCTGCTGCACGGACGCCGGGCCACGAGCTATCCGGGCTTCGTGGACAGAATGGGGCTAGCGGACGTGACCTACGTGAACGAGCCGGTGGTGCAGGACGGCAAGGTCATCACCTCGCGCGGACCGGGCACCGCCATGGACTTCGCCCTGACCCTGATCGAAGTGCTCGCCGGGCCGGCGAAACGGCAGGAAGTGGAAGCCGCCCTGCTGCGCCCCGCGCGTTGAAAGCCGGCAGGCGGCGTGTGCGGCCGGGCCGCGCTCATTGGGCGAGCCCGGCGATCCAGCGACTGTAGAGGCGCTCGGCGATGGCGTTGAGCTGGGCGATACGCTCGTCCAGATCCGCGCGGATCGCTTCCGGTGTTTGCACCGCCGGCCCGCCCGCCGCGGCGATCTCCTCGGCGCCCACCGTGCACCAGGTTTCCACCATCTCCCGCGTCATTTCCACGTGACATTGCATGCCCAGGTGGGGACCGAGCACGTAGGCCTGGTTGGCGCAAAAGGGCGATTCCAGGATGCGGGTCGCCCCCTCGGGCAGGGTGAACGTCTCGCCATGCCAGTGGAAGGCCAGAAAACGCCGGGGCGCATCGCCGAACCACCGGTGCGCCTCGGGATTGTCCAGGACCCGAACCTCGCCCCAGCCAATCTCCTTGACCGGATTGGGCCCCACGCTGCCACCCAGCGCCCGGGCCATGAGTTGGCCGCCCAGGCAATGGCCCAGCACGGGAACCCCGCGGTCGACCGCTTGGCGGATGAGTCGCAGCACGGGGGGAATCCAGGGCAGATCATCGTTGACACTCATGGGCCCGCCCATGAACACGAGACCCGAAAAGGCCGATACATCTTCCGGGACGGGCGCACCGGCATCGATGGGAATCAGCGTCATGGGCAGACCCCGACCCGAAAGAAAGCTGGCAAAATAGCCGGGGCCCTCGGTGGGCGCATGTCGGAACACTGCAACCGGTTTCACGGGAGACCTCGCATGGGAACGCAAACCAGCAGCCATTTTACAGTGTGGATCCCGATCGTCCTGCTGGCGGCCAGCACACCGGCCTGGGCCACGGACATCGAGGTCACGGGACTGTTCGCCAACAAGGCCATGGTCTCCATCAATGGCGGTCCACCGCGGGTGATGAGTGCAGGCCAGATTTCCCCTGAGGGTGTGAAACTCATCAGCGCCGATTCCAACGGTGCCGTGTTCGAGGTGGATGGCCAGCGCAAAAAGGTGGGCATGGGCCAGCGCATCGCCACCAGCTTCGCGGGCGGCGGCAAACCCACGGTGAAGCTGGTCGCCGACAGCGGCGGACATTTCTCCACCATGGGCTCCATCAACGGCCGGCCCATCCGCTTCCTCGTGGACACCGGGGCCACCATGGTGTCCTTCAGCAGCACCACCGCCCGCCAGTTCGGCATCGATCTCGCCCAGGCGCCCCAGGGCATGGTCTCCACCGCCGGCGGCATGGTGCGGGCGTGGAAGGTTACCCTGGACAACGTGAAAGTCGGCGCCATTTCCCTCAATTTCGTCGAGGCCACGGTGGTGGACAACCTTCCGGACGGCTTTGCCCTCCTGGGCAACAGCTTCCTGTCGCGCGTGCAGATGAACCGCGAAGGCAACGTGCTGACCCTGACGCAGACCTACTGAAGACAGCGCCCCTGGCCCGTGCCACGCCTCACCGGATAGGCCCGTTCCTATGAGTTTCGAAGCAGTGCTCCGGTGGGAGGATGGGCAGGCCACACACCGTGAGCGGCTGATCCTGCCGGAATGGGCATTGGCCACCGACGCCACCCTGATCCAGGCGCGTGCGGCCATGGCATCCTTGCCGCAGGTCACACGCGACCCGCAGCCCTGGATCACCCCGGTGGGGCTGCCGCCCCACACCCTCCCGCGTCAGGACTTTCGCCTGGGGATCGCGCCCATTCCGGGGCGCCATTACCCCCGCCAGGCTTTTCACGGCCTGGCGGAGGGCAGGCGGGACTTGCGTCCCTGCCGGCTATTGGCGTGTGACGGGACGCGCCTCGTGGTGGATCTCAACCATCCCCTGGCGGGACGTGCCGTGCAACTCACCCTGCAGGCAAGCACCCAGGAAGCCGCGGCCTCGCGCTTCCCGGAACTCTTTGCCGGCCCCGGCATGCAGGCCCCTCCCAACCAGGCGGACGCCTGCTACCTTCCCGAGGGCGCCTTAAGCCGCGGAGACGAAGCGCCGGACGCGGTCTTCTACGGGCGACCGCGGCTCGTCCATCATCTCGACGCGGCTTGCCGCGGCGCGCTGGCACAGCTGTATGCCCGGTTTCTCGAGCCGGGCGCACGCGTGCTGGACATCATGTCCAGCTGGGAAAGCCATCTGCCCGAAAGCCCGGCCGACCTCAATGTCACGGGGCTGGGCATGAACGCTGCCGAACTGGCAGCCAATCCCAGGCTGAGCAAGCGGGTGGTGCACGACCTCAACCGGGTGCCGCAGTTGCCCTTCGCCGACGGCCGCTTTGACCTCGTCCTTTGCACAGCCTCCGTGGAATACCTGGCAAACCCGGCTGCGGTCTTCGCCGAGGTGCGACGCGTGCTGAGGCCCGGCGGCCAGTTCGTGGTGACGTTTTCCGACCGCTGGTTCCCCACCAAGGCGATCCGGGTGTGGGGCGAGCTGCATCCCTTCGAGCGCCTGGGCCTGGTCCGGTGGCTGCTGGAACAGGCCGGCTTCACCGGGCTTCATACCGAGACCCTGCGGGGTCTGCGTCGCCCGGTGGACGATCCCTACGCCGGCCAGCGCGACTTCAGTGATCCCCTGTTCGCGGCCTGGGGCAGCGCATGACTGCAATGGCAGGCCGTTACGGTCGGGGCCGAGGCGGCTGGCGCTAACCTGCGCCCCCTTGGCAAGAGCATGGGAGGGGAACGGCCTCTGGCGCCCATCGGCAAGCACCAAATGGTCTGTCGAGGCTAAAGCCGCTCCCACGAGGTGTGTGAAGCGACGTCCCCCGCAGGCGGGGACTTCGAGTCACGCAGCAAGCCGCTTGGTCTTGTCCCGTTCGATGAGGGCGTAGGCCGAGTGATTGGGAATGGAGGAGAAGTCTCCCGCCGGCGGGCGGAGCAGGGGCCCCGCCTGGGCGGGGATGCGACCCCGCAGGCGGGGACTTCGAGTCACGCAGCAAGGCGTCGGGTCTTGTCCCGTTCGATCAGGGCGTAGGCCGAGTGGTTGGGAATGGAGGAGAAGTCTCCCGCCGGCGGGCGGAGCAGGGGCCCCGCGGAAGCGGGGATGCGACCCCGCAGGCGGGGACTTCGAGTCACGCAGCAAGCCGCTTGGTCTTGTCCCGTTCGATCAGGGCGTAGGCCGAGTGATTGTGAATGGACTCGAAGTTCTCCGCCTCCACCACGTAGGCATCGATGCGCGGATCCCGGTCGAGGGCGGCAGCCACGTCGCGCACGATGTCTTCCACGAACTTGGGATTGTCGTAGGCCCGTTCCGTGACCCATTTCTCGTCCGGCCGCTTGAGCAGGCCGAAAAGTTCGCAGGATGCCTGCTCCTCCGCCACACGGATCAGGTCCTCGATCCACACAAAGGTGTTGGCGCGTGCGGTAATGGTGACGTGGGAGCGCTGGTTGTGGGCACCGTAATCGGAAATCTTCTTGGAGCAGGGACACAGGCTGGTGACGGGCACCACCACCTTCATGGTCTGGCGGAACGCGCCCTTTTCGATGGCACCGATGAAGGTGACTTCATAATCCATGAGGCTCTGCACGCCGGACACGGGCGCGGTCTTGTTGACGAAATAGGGGAAGGTCATTTCGATATAGCCGGATTCCGCCTCCAGGCGCGTGACCATCTCCCGCAGCATGTGCTCGAAGTTCTCCACGGAGATCTCCCGCTCGTAGGAGTTGAGGATCTCCAGGAAGCGGGACATGTGGGTGCCCTTGAAGTGATGGGGCAGATAGACGTACATGTTGAACACGGCCACGGTGTGCTGGGCACCGGCGCTCTTGTCGGCCACCCGGATGGGATGGCGCACGGACTTGACGCCCACCTTGTCGATGGCGATCTGGCGGGTATCGGCCGAGGACTGCACGTCGGCCATGGGCAGGGTTTCGCACTGGTTCATGGGGGAATCCTTCTGCTGATGGGGCGGATCCGGGGCGTGCCCGAATGAGCTCAGGAGTTGACAGTATAAGCGAGCTCAATTCCCGAGTAAATAGCTCGGGTATGATTTTGTACGGCTGCCACCACCCCGGCGGCATTGAGCCCCAGCTCGGCCAGAAGCCCCGCCGGATCCCCGTGCTCCACGAACCGGTCGGGCAGTCCCAGCTGTAGGACCCGCTTCACAATTCCCTGTTTTTGAAGGGATTCCAGGACCGCACTGCCGGCCCCGCCCTGGATCACGTTCTCCTCCAGGGTGACCAGCAGGTCATGGGACTGCGCCACCTCCCGGACCAGGTCGTCGTCCAGGGGTTTCACGAAGCGCATGTTGACCACGGTGGCGTCCAGTTCCTCGCCCGCAGCCAGGGCCGGCGCGAGCATGCTGCCGAAAGCGAGCAGGGCGGTTTTCCTGCCGTGGCGCCGGACCTCGCCCCTGCCCACCGGCAGGGCCTGCATCTGCCGTCGCTCCGGCACTCCCACCCCGGCACCGCGGGGATAGCGCACCGCCGTGGGACCGTCCAGGGTATAGGCGGTAAAGAGCATCTGCCGGCATTCGTCCTCGTCGGAGGGCGCGAGAATGGTCAGGTTGGGAATGCAGCGCAGGAAGGACAGGTCGAAGGCGCCGGCATGGGTCGGGCCGTCCGCGCCCACCAGCCCCGCCCGGTCGATGGCCAGCATCACAGGCAGGTTCTGCAGGGCGATGTCGTGGATGAGCTGGTCGTAGGCGCGCTGGAGGAAGGTGGAATAAATGGCCACCACCGGCTTGAGGCCCTCGCACGCCAGTCCCGCCGCGAAAGTGAGCGCGTGCTGCTCGGCGATGCCCACGTCGTGGAAGCGGTCCGGAAAACGTTCGGAGAAGGCCACCATGCCCGACCCCTCACGCATGGCCGGGGTGATGGCCACCAGGCGCGGGTCCTGTTCGGCCATGTCGCACAGCCAGTCGCCGAACACCTGGGTGTAGGTGCGCGCGGCGGATGCCTTGCTTGCCACCCCCTGCTGCGGGTTGAAGCGCGCCACGCCGTGGTAGAGGCAGGGATCGTCCTCGGCCAGCTTGTACCCCTGCCCCTTCCTCGTGACCACGTGCAGGAACTGGGGACCTTCCAGCCGCCGGATGTTGGACAGCGTGTCGATCAACACGTCCAGGTCGTGGCCGTCGATGGGGCCCACGTAGTTGAACCCGAATTCCTCGAACAGCGTGCCGGGCGTCACCATGCCCTTGAAGTGTTCCTCGGCTCGCCGCGCGAATTCGCGGATCGGGGGCAGCGCCTTCAGCACCTCGCCGCCCCGGCGCCGCACCTCGGTATAGAAACGGCTGGAAAGCAGGCGCGCCAGATAGTTGGTGAGGGCGCCCACGTTGGGCGAGATGGACATCTCGTTGTCGTTGAGGATGACCAGGAGATTGGCGTCGGACGCTCCCGCATTGTTCAGGGCCTCGAAGGCCATGCCGCCGGTGAGCGCACCGTCGCCGATGATGGCCACGGTGCGGCGTTCCGAACCGGCCCGCTTCGCCGCCACCGCCATGCCCAGCGCCGCAGAGATGGAGGTGCTGGAATGACCGGTGCCGAAGGTGTCGTAGGGACTTTCCTCGCGCTTGGGGAAACCGGCGATACCGCCGCGCTGGCGCAGGGTGGCCATGGCCTCGCGCCGGCCGGTCAGCACCTTGTGCGGATAGCTTTGGTGCCCCACGTCCCACACCAGGCGGTCGTCCGGCGTATTGAACACGTAATGCAGGGCGATGGTGAGTTCCACCGCGCCGAGATTGGAGGCGAGATGGCCGCCGGTGCGCGACACGGTCTCCACCAGGAATTCGCGCAGCTCGGCAGCGAGCCGCGGCAGCTCCCGACGCTCCAGCTGACGCAGCTGGGCAGGGTCGTCGATGCGCTTGAGCAGGGAATCCGGCATGTTCAAAAACGGCGCAGCACGATGAAATCGGCGATTTCCCGCAGGCGCTGGGCGCGCTTCCCGAACGGGGCCAGGGCGGCGACGGCCTCGTCGCGCATTTCCTGCGCCAGCCGGCGCGCTTCGGCCAGCCCCAACAGGCTCACATAGGTGGGCTTGTTCTGCTCGGCATCCTTGCCGGCAGTCTTGCCCAGGGTGGCGGTGCTGGCCTCGGCATCGAGCACATCGTCCACCACCTGGAAGGCCAGCCCCACGAACTTGGCGAAATGGTCGAGGCGGCCCACGTCAGCCTCGGGGAGGTTGCCACACAGGGCGCCCAGCATGACCGAGGCGCGGATCAGGGCCCCGGTCTTGTGCACGTGCATGAACTCCAGCTCGGGCAGGGTGAGATGCTTGCCCACGCTGGCAAGATCGATGGCCTGGCCACCGGCCATGCCCCGGGAACCCGCAGCCACCGCTAGCAGCGCCACCATCTCCAGCTGGCGCTGGGGATCGTCGGCCAGGGGATACTGGGCCAGCAGCTGGAAAGCCAGGCTCTGCAGGGCATCACCCACCAGGAGGGCCGTGGCCTCGTCGAATTCCACGTGCACGGTGGGCTTGCCCCGGCGCAGGACATCATCGTCCATGCAGGGCAGGTCGTCGTGCACCAGGGAATAGGCGTGGATCAGCTCCACCGCGCAGGCCACCACCTCCACCCGGTCCGGATGGGCGCCGGCCACCTCGCCTGCACCAAAGGCCAGCAGCGGTCTCACCCGCTTGCCGCCCCCCAGCACGGCATAGCGCATGGCCTCGTGCAGGCGCACCGGGGCAATGTCGGAGGCAGGCAGATGGCGCGCGAGCGCCTCTTCCATGCGTGCCTGCAGGCGATGGGCCCAGTCTTCGAAGGCGGGGGAGACGATCACGCGGGCGTCGTTCACTTGGCTGCTTCGCCGGAGAAGGGCTCCAGCCCGCCGGATTCGGTGAGGATGCGCACCTGCTGCTCCGCATCCTGCAACTGCTGCTGGCAGAGTTTGAGGAGCTCGGTGCCGCGCTTGTAGGCGGCCAGGGAATCCTCCAGGGAAAGCTGCCCGCTCTCCATGCTGGCGACGATCTTCTCCAGCTCCGCCAGCGCGGCCTCGAAACTCGGCGCTTTGGACGATTTGCTCATCACGGGCCCTGCACAGAAAAGGGACTAAAAGTACCCCAAGCGGGGGGCGCCGGTCAATCGAGCCACCGGCGCAGGCCTGCCCCGCAGCCGCCCCGGGCACGGGTGTCCCAACCAAGCCCGGGTCTTGATTTTGCAACACTATCCGTGACATTGCCCTTGCCCGGGGCAGAAAATTCGGACATAATGGTCGCCTTACGGTCCGGCTACGCCGGCCGCCCGGGGTATTGATCCAACGCGTTCATTCCGTCAGGGGCCTATGTCCGACCTTTCCACCACCAGCGCGCTCGAGCGCACCCCCACCCAGCTTCCCATCGACTGGTATTTCGATCCGAAGATCTACGAGCTGGAGAAAAAACTCCTGTTCGACCAGGGGCCCGGCTACGTGGGCCACGCGCTGATGGTGCCCAACGCCGGCGACTACCAGGTGCTGGACTGGATGAACAAGGGCAAGGTCATCGTCAACACCGGCCAGGGCATCGAGCTGTTGTCGAACGTCTGCCGCCACCGCCAGGCCCTGATGCTCAACGGCCGGGGCAACACGCGCAACATCGTCTGCCCGCTGCACCGCTGGACCTACGATCTGTCGGGCCGGCTCATGGGCGCGCCCCAGTTCGCCGGCAATCCCTGTTTGAACCTGGAACGCACGCCCCTTGCCAACTGGAACGGCATGCTGTTTGCGGGCCCGCGCGACGTGGCGCGCGATCTGGCCGGACTGGGCGTGGCGGCCGAGCTCAGCTTCGAGGGCTACATGCTGGACCGGGTCCACATCCAGCCCTACAACTTCAGCTGGAAGACCTTCATCGAGGTCTATCTCGAGGACTACCACGTGGTGCCCTTCCACCCGGGGCTCGGCCATTTCGTCAACTGCGACGAGCTCAAATGGGAATTCGGCGAGTGGTACAGCGTGCAAACGGTGGGGATCGCCGACGCCCTCGCCAAGCCGGGCACGCCGGTGTACCGCAAGTGGCACGAACAGGTGCTGCGCTACGACGAGGGCCGGCTGCCCGCCCATGGTGCCATCTGGCTCACCTATTACCCGAACATCATGGTGGAGTGGTATCCCCACACCCTGGTGGTGAGCACCGTCTGGCCCACGGGCATCGAATCCTGCGTGAACGTGGTGGAGTTCTACTACCCCGAGGACATCGTGCTGTTCGAGCGGGAGTACGTGGAAGCCGAGCAGGCCGCCTACCAGGAAACCGCGGTGGAAGACGAGGAAATCTGCCAGCGCATGCAGGACGGGCGCAAAGCCCTGTGGCTGCGGGGCGCCGACGAGGTGGGACCCTACCAGTCGCCCACCGAGGACGGCATGCTGCATTTCCACGAGTTCCTGCGGCGCCAGCTCGAGCCCCATCTGTAACCCGCCCGCCGCGCCTTGACGCCGGGCATACCAAGATCGCCACGAGCCGCGCCCGCCCTTTCCGTGCCTGTCTGTCTGCGCGCTGAAGCCCCATGAAATCCGGCTGGATGCTGGTGGCCGGGTTTCTGTTCGCCCTGATGGGCGTATTCGTCAAACTGGGCGCGCGCCATTTCTCCGCGGCGGAACTGGTGTTCTACCGCTCCCTGATCGGCCTCGTCGTCATCTACGCGATCGTGCGGCAGCAGCGTCTGAGCCTCGCCACGGCGCATCTGCGCATGCATCTTTGGCGCGGGCTGTCCGGCTTCCTCGCCCTGATGCTGTTCTTTTACGCCATCAGCACCCTGCCGCTGGCCACCGCCATCACCCTCAACTACACCTCGCCCCTGTTTTTGGCCCTGCTGCTGAGCCTGGTCCTGCGCCGGAAACCGGCCTGGTGGCTGATCGCGACCCTGTTGCTGGGTTTCGTGGGTGTCGTGCTCCTGCTCAATCCCCGTTTCCATGGCACGGACTTCCTGCCCCGCCTGCTGGGTCTGGCATCGGGTTTCCTCGCCGGGGTGGCCTATCTCAACGTCCGACAACTGGGCGCGGCGGGCGAACCGGAATGGCGTGTGGTGTTCTACTTCACCCTGGTGTGCACCGTTGGCGCGGGGTTCTGGATGCTGGTGCACGACTTCCACGGGCTTGGCTGGGGCGATCTGCCCCTGCTCCTGGGCCTCGGGCTGACCGCCACCCTGGCGCAACTGGCCATGACCCGCGCCTACCGGCTGGGCCATCCGCTGGTGGTGGGCAGCCTGGCCTACAGCACGGTGGTCTTCGCCAGCCTATTCGGCATCGTCCTGTGGGGTGAGGTGCTTGCGCCCGTGTCGTGGCTGGCCATCGCCCTGATCGTCGCCAGCGGCGCCATCAGCAGCGCCGTCACCAGCCGCAGGCCAGCCTGACCCGCCCTTGCCGGGCCAGGGTCCGGGTTCTTACAATGGCCTGTCGGTTTTCTCCCGGGCAGCCCCATGATCAGCGTCTCCGTAAACAAAAACGTCGTCATCCTCTCGGTTCTGGGTGAATTCACCCTCGACGATTTCAGGCAGTTCGAGGAGCATGTGCTGTATGCCTCGAAGCTGGGACCGGTCAACCTGCTCATCGACCTAAGGGACATGGTGGGCTACACCCTGGACGTGGTGTGGGAGGAGATCAGGTTCTCCCGGGCACACCAGTACGACTTCGACAAGGTGGCGGTGGTGACGGACAACCAGTGGGTGGCGTGGAGCGCCTGGCTGCAGCGCCTGTTCGTGGATGCGGACATCGAGGTATTCGAGGACTACGATGAGGCGATGGCCTGGGTGGCTGCGGAGTGACCGTCCGGCACCAGCCGCGCCTGTGGCGTGGGTACAGGTGATCGAGGCCGGCAAGAAGGCAGGCCACCCATGAGCTTCGCCACGATGCGCCCGGTCTCGACCCGCAACCCCGAGCAGCACGACCGACAGCTTGGGCGCTTGCCCGCTGTCGCGATGGGACTCCGCCGGTGTTGCCCCGCCCGTCTCTCCCCACAAGGCGGGGAGAGACGGGCAAGCCGTCATCTTAGTTCCAGCGGTTTTTTCGCAACGCCCCGCATGCGCCGCAGGAAACCGGTAGCGTGCCTTTAGCGTTGCACCAGGCGTGGGCCCAGGGGTACCAACGCAGCGTCGCGCAGGCCGTTGAGGACCGCCTCGCCGTCCGGCGAGACCTTTAATTCACCCCACCTGGCCGCCTCATAAAGATTCCCCTGCCCTTCCTGGAAGAAGAACGTGTCGGGCTGGATGAACACACTCTCGCCGCCCTTCACGAATCGGATCAGCGCCTGATCCGGCCGCAGCGCTTCGCCCGTCTTGTGAATGTGATCGAACACTGCCCGGCCCGCGCCGTCCAGCCGCACCACCGCCAGTCCCTCGCCGTAGAATTGGGAGGGCAGTGAGGCACGAATATCCTCGCTGAGCCGGTACCTGAGAAGCATGTAGTGGCCCTGCATCTGCCAGCTCGGATCGAGCGGCGCGAGCTCCAGGAGCACAGTGCGTCCCCTGACCAGTACTCGTTCCTTTTCCCAGATGCCGTAGTTCACCACCAAGAGCACGACCAGGGCCATACCCCACAGCAGTTTAGTGCGCATCGAGCGCCTCCCTTTTGGAAAGCTGTTTGAAAATCACCCAGCGCAGGCCAAGCAGCACCGCGCCGCTGCCCACGAGGGCCACCGATTTCAGCAGCAGGGGCAGGGACAGGCTGTAGTAGTAGGCGCTGAGGAATACTGCCAGAAACACCAGCGCGATCCCCATGAGCAGCCGGTTTCCGCGGCGGAAGCCCAGCAGCAGCACGGTCAGGGCGGCAATGAGCCCTGGCGCGCGCAGCGCCGGCAATAAAAGCAGCAAAACCGCGCCATAGGCGGACAGCGCAAAGGCGCCAAAGGGCGGCAAGCCGCGCTCCTTCAACAGCGTGTGCACCAGGTACAGCAGCCCGGCGCCGAGGAGGATTGCGCTTGGCCACATTGGCCCCCAGAAGAACATACCCCCCGGCCAGCCGTACTGGAACGGGTATGCCGACGGCAGCAGCAGGCCGAACAGACCAATGACCAGGCCATAGGCGATGGGGCGCAGCAACCGCGCAGGGCCGGGGCTGGCACAGGCGGTCTCCCTGAGCCAGAGGCGCATCGACACGATGCCGAGCACGCCTGGCAGCGCGAAGACAGGCAGGAGCACGAGCGCGCCGTCGCTTGCCAACACCAAATTCTCAGGCCACCACCAGATGGAGGCCAAGAACAGCATCTGGATGGCGAAGACGGCGATCAGGGTCGACAGGACACGGTGGGCCTGGTCGACATAGAACACGATGAGGAGGACCTGCATCAACAGCACCAGCAGCGCGGAGCCCTCCACGTCGATAGGCTGCACGCCGAGCACCACCAGCACCTGCCCGGTGAGGCTTGCGGCGAGCGCCAGCTGGTTGAAAAAAGTACCCCGCTGCTCGCGCCGCAGCAGGATCGCCCCGCCCAGCAGCAGGATACCGAAAGGCAGCAGATCCGACACGGAAGGCATACCCGATTCGGAAAGGAAAAGCGTCACCAGGAAAAAGCCCGTGAGAAACAGCGCCGCCAGCCACCCGCCGAACCCCGCCAGTATCCGCAGATACCAGGGCGTGGCCGTGGCGGGGCCGGATAACGCCTCTGCCGCCCGGGCCGCGCCGGACGCATCGAGCCGGCCTTCCTCGACCAGCACAGCCAGCACCGCGTTCACGCTGCGTGAGCTCATACCCCTTCCCCCCAGCGACGGGCCGTCCGCCGCAGCCACGAGACCGCAGCGCCTGTCATCAGCATCACCAGCAGCCCCAGTGACAGCAGCCCGGACCCGATGTCAAGCCATCCGTATTCGAACACGCCATGACCGACAAAGGCGGTGACGACGACGATGGCCTGCAGCGCCAGCGCCGCAAGCATGAACAGGTCGCGCCGCCAGGTGCGATACACCCATACGCCGAACGCGGTAACGCCGAACCAGACAAAGGGCACCAGTAGCGTGTAGCGATGGAAGATCCAGGTCACCATCCAGGGCGTGAGGTTGCCGAGAACCATCAGCGCAACCACCCGGGGCATCCAGCGCCCGGACAGCCACGGCCTGCGGGCCGCAAAGAGTTCGCAGGCTGCCAGCGCCGCGATATTGAGCGCCACAGGGATCCCCACTGTTGCCCACCCCAACAAAAGGCTAAAAGTGAAAGCATCGTCGGACACAAGCCACCGCACCACCGCCAGATTGGCGAGCACCAGCCACAGCAGCCACAGGGCTGCGGAGTGGCCGATGATTACCCAGGGCGTGATGAGCATCCCCCAGGTGAGAAACAGCTCGTAGGAATCGGCGCCGGTCTGGTAGGTCTGTCCGTAGAGAGCCAGCAGCACGCCCGGCAGCACCGCCGCGCCCAGCAGCGCGGCACGCCCGCCCCGGGAATCCGGCCCGAGGCGCCAGGCCAACGCGACCGCGCCGAGCAAGGCCGCCTCCACCAGGCCAAATTTGGCGAAGCGATGGAGCGCCGCCCAGTTGTAGGCGAAGAAATACACGATGCCGGCCAGCACCAGCACCGCCCCCAGCCCGGCCAGCAGCCAGTCCAGGAAACGACGCCAGGCGGCCACATCGGGGGTGATGCCGGCGAGCGCGAGGGCGCGCTCGAAGGCGTCTGCGTCGAGGATGCCGGCGTGGTAGAGCTCCCGCAGACGGCGCGCCGTGGCGGGCTGCTGGAGTGCTTGCACGGGGTTCCTCCCTGTTACCCGATTGTCATGGCAAGAGGTGATGCGGATGAAATATACGCCAAACGCAAGAAGAATGCCAAAGGAATAACTGGCCGGGCAGGAATCGGCCTGTGTGGACCGGCGGACGAAAGGCCGTGGTGGAAACACCCCGAGCCCGGGATTGCGGTCCCGTTGCGCGGGCCACGCCCGGGGCGGATCGCCGACAGCGCCTCACTGACCCCTTTCCAGGACGCAACAGTGAATAGGTGGCAGCCGGCTGCCATCCCGCGCAACCCGAATCAGGCATGGTACAGGGCGTCCCAAGCGATACCAGCGGGAGGGCAGGACACGGCGGCGCAGCGGCCCGCCCGGTTCAGGCGCGGCAGTGCGCCGCCGAAGGGGCGCGGTCTAAGGAGAGACGACAGACCGCCTCGACATAGGCCAGGCGGTTGGCAGACGACCCGCAAGCTTGGCGCCGTCTCCCTTTGGGCAAGCCGGGCCGACTGACAGCCGCCGACAAACGGAATTATGGACACTGGCCCGTGTGGGCAAACTCATTGCCCACGAATTCGGGCCCTCATACAGCAACATCCATGTCATGCGCCTGTTGGGCGAACTGGGATTCTCCTGCCAGAAACCGTAGAAGCGCGCGCTGCAGCGCGACGAGGCCGCCATTGCCGAGGGGAAGGCCAAACGCTGGCCTCTGTTCAAAAAAAACCCGGCGCGAGGGGCGCACCGTTGTCTTCATCGACGAATCGGGATTGAGCGAACGGCCTACCCGGGTGCGCACCTGGGCGCCCAAGGGGCAAACCCCGGTGCTGCCATACAGCTTCACCTGGCAGCCGCTCGCCCCCATTGCCGGCGTGACCTTCTGGAACTTCTGCTTCCGGCTCTTCCCCGGCAGCATCAAGAGCCCACAGCTGGTCGAGTTTGTGAGCGCGCTCATGCGCCAAGGGCAGGCTGCTGATCGTCCGGGACGGCTTCAAGGCCCACAAGAACCGGTTGGTGCGCGACTTCGTCGAGTCCCAGGGAGACCACATCGTCCTTGACTGTCTGCCGGCCTACGCGCCGGAACTCAATCCGGTCGAGTATGTCTGGGGCTATCTCAGGAACCGGGAGATCGCCAACTGGTGCGCCGCGAATCTCCATGAGGTCGGCGACTTCGCCCGGTGCCGGCTCAAATCCATGCAGCGCCGCCCCAAGCTGGTCTCCGTATTCTGGAAACAGGCGGAATTGCCGATCGGATGTCATCTAGTTACGTAACACTCAATAGGTCTTGTACGGCAGGAATTTCCCGCTCATTACGATCTTCACCCGATCGCCCTTGGGATCCGACTGGCGCTGGATGTCCATGCTGAAGTCGATGGCGCTCATGATGCCGTCTCCGAATTCCTCGTGGATGAGCGCCTTGATGGTTGTGCCGTAAACCTGGATCAGCTCGTAGAAGCGGTAGATCAGCGGGTCGGTGGGCACGGCCGTGGGCAGCGAGCCCTTGTACGGCACCTCCTGCAGCTTCTCTACGGCCTCTGCCGGCAGATCCAGCAGCTTGCCGATGACGGTGGCCTGCTCCTTATCGAAAGTCATCTGGCCCATCAGGCCGGCGGTCGTCCATTCCTTACTCTGGCCGACCTCCTTAGCGATATCCGCAAAAGTCAGGCCTTTCTTCTTTTTGGCGGAAAGGATCATTTCGGTAACATCTGTGCGGTTCATGCTCATAGCTCCTTGCGTCTTGAATTTGGTTTGGACTTGCTCTTTGGTTTCACTCGTTCACCAGGTGGAGGTTGGGTTTGGTCCCCCGCGGGGGCTCGGCCTCCGTGGCAGTCTCGCCCAGAGGCTTCTCGCTCAGGCCTGGCGTCACATGCGGCGGATTCATCGTGTCGTAGCCGGCTGTGGCTTCAGCGGTGAACTGTTTTGAGCGCGTCACCAGGAAATCCACCAGATGGTTACGGATGCGATAGTACTGGGGGTCCTTGTGGATGGCGTGGCGGCTGCGCGGACGCGGCAGGGTGTTGACCACGATCTCGGCGATCTTCGCATTCGGCCCGTTGGTCATCAGGATCACCTTGTCGGAGAGCAATATCGCCTCGTCCACGTCGTGGGTGATCATGAACACGGTCTGGTGCGTCTCGGCCCAGATCTTCAGGAGCTCGTCCTGGATCACGCCGCGGGTCAGCGCATCCAGTGCGCCGAAAGGCTCGTCCATCAGCAGCATCTTCGGCTCGATGGAAAAGGCGCGCGCGATGCCCACCCGCTGCTTCATGCCACCAGAAAGCTCAGCCGGCTTCTTGTGCTCGCTGCCGGTGAGACCGACTAGGTCGATGTACTTCTGGCAGTGGGTGCGCACGGCATCCCCCTTGATGTCCGGGTAGCGCGCCCTCACCGCGAACTCGATGTTCTTCCTCACCGACAGCCATGGCATGAGCGCGTGGCTTTGGAACACCACGCCGCGGTCCAGACTCGGCCCCTTTACTTCGCGCCCGTCCATGAGCACCACGCCGGAACTGGCCTCCTCCAGCCCTGCCAGTACATTGAGGAGCGTGGACTTACCGCAGCCGGAGTGTCCGAGGAGGCAGACGAACTCACCCTTGGCTATGCCGAAGTTGATATTGTCGAATACGGTCAGGGCCTTGCCGCCGCGCGGAGCCGGATAGACCTTGCCCAACCGCTCTACCTTGAGAAAATCCTTGTGCATGTCGTTCCCCTATTCGCGGTAGGTCACCACCTTTTGCAGCGCGCCGAACACCAAGTCCAACACCACGCCTACCAGGCCGATCGTCAGAATCGCGAAAATCACGTTGGTGATTGACAGGTTGTTCCACTCGTTCCAGACGAAATAGCCAATCCCCGTGCCGCCCACCAGCATTTCGGCGGCCACGATTACCAGCCACGCGATGCCCATGGAGATGCGCATGCCGGTGACGATGGTGGGTGCGGCCGCCGGCAGGATCACCTGCAGCGCCGTGCGCAGGGGACTCACTTCCAGCGTCTTGGCCACGTTCAGCCATTCCCGCTTGACCGATGCGACGCCGTAGGCCGTGTTGATCAACATGGGCCACAGGGAGCAGATGAAGATCACGAAAATTGCCGACATGGACGAGTCCTTGATGGTGTACAGGGCCAGCGGCATCCACGCCAAGGGCGAGATAGGCTTAAGCAACTGCACGTAGGGGTTGAGCGCCTTCTGCATCACCGGCGACATGCCCATGAGGAAGCCGAGCGGAATGGCCACCAGCGCCCCGAGGAAAAAGCCGGTCAGCACACGCGCCAGGGAGTAGGAAAGCTGGATGCCGATACCCTTGTCGTTAGGGCCATTGTCGTAGAACGGATCGGATATCTGCTCAACGAAGGTTTTGCCCACCTGCGATGGCGTCGGCATGCGCGCCTGATGCTGGCCTCCTCCCATGAGCGCCGCGTATTCGGCGCTGACACCGGCTTTCGGCGTGGCCGCCTTGGACAGGGTGGCGATGTGCCAGCCTAGCAGTAACACCGCCAACAGCAGCAGCGAGACGATGCCCGCCTTGAGATTGAGGGATCTGTCCATAATTACACCCTTCGGATCGCAAAGGATTTGAGGTACTCCTCGGGCTTGGCCGGATCGAACACCTTACCCATGATGATGTGCTTGGCGTAGTTCTCCTTCGGCGCCATCAGCCCCAGCTCGGCCATGCGCCTGCGCGCATCGGTGGCCTTGAACACCTCTTCTGCGACTTGCTTGTAGTTGACGTCGCCCTTGATGTAGCCCCAGCGCTTCATCTGGGTGAGGATCCACATTGCCATCGACTGCCACGGGAAGGGATCGAAATCCACCCGGTCTGGCACGTTGCGCACCTGGCCCAGGCCGTCGGCGAACTTGCCGCTCATGACCTGCTCCAGTACCGGAATCGGCTGGTTGAGATAGTTCGCCGGCGCAATCGCCTTGATGATCTCCGCGCGATTCTCCGGCTTGTGCGCGTAGTCGGTGGCACTGGCGATAGCCCGGAACAGGGCGGCGAAGGTGTTCGGATAAGTCTTGTAGAAGCCTTCCTGCACGCCGAACGCGCAGCACGGATGGCCGTCCCAGATGTCGCGCGACAGGGTGTGGATGAAGCCAACCTCCTCGAACACCGCGCGCTGGTTGAAGGGCTCGGGGCCGAGGAAGCCGTCGATGTTGCCGGCGCGCAGATTGGCCACCATGTCCGGCGGCGGCAGGATGCGGATCTCGATGTCCTTGTCCGGATCCAGGCCATGCTCGGCGACGAAATAGCGGAGCAGCAGATTATGGATGGAGTAGTCGAAGGGAATGCCGAATTTCATGCCCTTCCACGACTTGGGATCCATCTTGCCCTTGTGCTTTAGGTGCAGGGTGATAGCCTGGCCGTTGATGTTCTGGATCGAGGCCACGTCCACGGCCTGCGGTGCCGAACCCACGCCCATAGACATTGCCAGCGGCATGGGGGAGAGCATGTGCGAGGCGTCGTATTCCTTGTTTATCACCTTGTCGCGCACCACGGCCCAGCCCGCGGTCTTGATCAGGGAGACATTCAGGCCCTCGCGTGCGTAGAAGCCCATGGGCCCGGCCATGATCAGCGGCGTGGCACAGGTGATCGGCACGAAGCCGATCTTCAGATCCTTCTTCTCCGGCGGCGCCTTGTCGGCCGCCAATGCGGTGGCGGCCCCAAGCGGGAACAGGCTCGAAATCGCGGCGAAGGCCGTCCCTGCGCCGACTGCACGCAAGAAATTCCGGCGCGTCTGGTCCCTCGGGAACAAGGCGCGCATCACCGCCTGCTCCACCAGCCGGCCCAGGCGCTGCTCTTCTTCCTGCATGGTGGCACGGTCGTGCTCATCGGCGGAAGCATGCCGCCCGCAGCTGCAGCCGCCGGCGAGTTTTACCTCGGGGTCAAACGGATTGTCGAATGCGGACATAGTCAGGTCCTTTCACAGAGCTGTTTGAAGTTGGCGCAAGACTTCGGCGCCTCTGCCCAGCTGCCAAGCACGTTCCATGCCAATTTGTTCGATGTAGTAGGAAGTTGTTAACAATCCGAGTGTTGCCCGCCGAGGCCCGACACTGGCCTTCCCAGCGCCCTGCAGGTGTTGACTTAGCTGCGCACTGTTTTGGTGCTCCTGTGCCCGAAATGGTGCGCGGTAGCGTCTGTTTAAGCGATCCGACCTCCACGCCGGCGTTGCGTCATACTATTTGCATCTCGTCTGTAAACATCATGAACGCATGACGGAGTACCGTTCCCGTGCCAGCGCGCAAGAAATCCGCCTCTCCCCCTCTCGCTCCCGCTGAACAACTCAAGGATGCCGAACTGCTGGTCTTGCGCGAAATTGGCAAGCTCATGGGCCGCAGCCTGGACGAGGGTTTGGTGATGCGCGAGATCTTGCACCTGCTCTCGGAATTCCTGGGCCTAAATCGCGGCCGCATCGTGGTGCCGGACGGCGACACCGGCGAGTACTGCATCAAGTACGCCTACGGCCTCACCGCACAAGAGATCCGCCGCGGCCGCTACAAGGAAGGCGAGGGCGTGACCGGCCACGTGATACGCAGCGGGGAGACGGTAGTCGTGCAGGATATCGACAGCGATCCACGCTTTCTCGCGCGGGCGGTAGAACGCGCGACACTGCCCAAAGAAACGGTCTCGTTTATCGCGCTACCGATTCGGCAGGAGGAGCGCATCGTCGGCATGCTGGGCGTGCACCGCCTGCGTCGCGGTCGACGCGCCCTAGCAGACGACCTTCAGCTGCTCCGGATCGTCGCCGCCTGGATCGGGCAGATCATGCGCCTTAATCAGCTAGTCAAAGAGCGCACGGCGCGCCTGGAGCAGGAGAATCGCGAACTGAAATATGCCCTGGAGCACAGCTCCGTCGGCTACGCTACCTTTGGCATCGTCGGCGAATCGCCGCTCCTGCACCGAGCGCTGCAGCAGCTCAAGCAGGTAGCCGCCACAGACGCGACGGTGCTGCTAACGGGAGAATCGGGCACGGGGAAAGAACTGTTTGCGCGTGCGCTCCACCTCGCGAGCCCGCGGCGCGACCAGCCCTTCGTCAAGGTCAACTGCGGCGCGATCCCGGAGAACCTGTTCGAGTCTGAGCTGTTCGGCCACGAAAAGGGCGCCTTCACCGGGGCCAGCGCCGCGCGCGCCGGCTATTTCGAGCAAGCGCAGGGTGGCACCATTTTCCTGGACGAGGTAGGCGAGTTGCCGCTTGCAATGCAGGTCAAGCTGCTGCGCGTGCTGCAGGAGGGCGTGGTGCGACGCCTGGGCGGACGCAAGGAGATTCCGGTCAGCGTGCGCATTGTCGCCGCCACCAACCAGGATCTGCAGAACCTGGTGGCGCAGGGGAGATTTCGCCTCGACTTGTTCTATCGCCTCAATGTCATTCCCATCCGGCTGCCTTCGCTGCGCGAGCGGCGCGAGGACGTGCGCGCCTTGGTGCGCTATCACCTGAACCAGATCAACCAGCTCTATCAGCGCAGCGTCAGCCTGGCGCCGGAGGCGCTGGAGCGGCTGGCCGCCTATGCCTGGCCGGGCAACATCCGCCAGCTGCGCAATGTGCTGGAGCGGCTGGTGCTGCTTGCCGGTGCCCAGGTGGTCCACGCCGAGGAAGTCGAGGAGGTGCTGGCAGCGGAGCAGTCGCTGTTGCCAGCGGTCGCTGCGTCCCTGCCGTCGGTCGGCGTGCGAACCTACCAGCCGGTCCAATGGCACGAGCGCCAGCAGATCGAGCGCGCCCTGGCGGAGACTCAGGGCAACAAGTCGCGGGCGGCTCAGCTACTGGGCCTGACGCTGCGCCAGCTCAACTATCGTATCAAGGTTCTCGGTCTCGACTGAAGCCGGCACGAAGTGTTAACAATCTGCTGACCAAGCCGGCGGCATATCTGCCGCTCGGTTCCGCTTCGACGCGGTAAGCATTTGCATTAGCGTCGATTTTTTTCCCCATCGACTCTGGCACGGCAGTTGCAATATGGAAGGTGTCCTTTAAGGACCATCGTTTCCGCAACCATTGCAAAGGAGTCACTTCATGTCCGAAGCCGCCGTTCTCAAGCTGCAAACCCCGCTCGCCCCAATCGACAAGCAGGGTCTCGCCGGCCTTGCCGAAAAGGGCAAGGCCAATCCGCAGGCGGTCGTCACCCTTAAGGCCAAGACCGTGTGCGAAGGCAAATTTCGCAATCTGAACTTCATCCGCACCCTCCCTGCCCACGTGATCGACGAGCCTCCGCACCTGCTCGGCGACGATACCGCACCCAACCCGTCCGAGGCCGTGCTGGCGGCGCTTGGCTCCTGCCTCTCGGTGGGGCTGCACGCCAATGCCGTTGCGCGTGGCATCCAGCTCACCAAGCTGGAGCTGGAGCTGGAAGGCGATATCAACGTGACCGCTGTGTGGGGCGTGGGCGACCTGGACCCGGCCAAACCGCTTGGCTTCACTGCCGTGCGCGTGAAGGTCCATCTGGAAGGCGACGCCAGCCCTGCCGAGCTCGAAGATCTGGTCAAACACTCCAATACCTGGTCGCCGGTAGCCAACACCCTGCGCAATCCTGTGAACGTGGAAGTGAAGCTGGGTTGAACTGTCGTTGCGCCATGCCGTTCCGGCATGGCGCCCATAGGAAGGAATGATCATGCAGGCAAAAGCACGCACTTCCCGCCCCCCGCTCGGGGCGGAAGCATTACCCGGACTGGGCGAGCTTATCCGCACCGAGCTCGCGCCCAAGACCGCCGACATCGATCTCAATGGCGAGTATCCCGCAGCCTTCATGCGCCGCCTCGGCGAGCTGGGCGGCTTTGCCGGCGCCGTGTCGCTTGCCCACGGCGGCCAGGGTGCCGGCCTGTCCCAGGTGATTCGCGTCATCAGCCAGATATCCGAGGAATGCATGTCCACCGGCTTCCTCGTCTGGTGCCAGACCGCCTGCGCCTGGTATCTGGAAAACACCGTCAACGACGCGCTGCGTGCGCGCATGCTGCCGCTGGTGGCCTCTGGAAAAGTGCTCGCCGGCACCGGCCTGTCCAACCCCATGAAGGCCTGCGCCGCCATTGAGGAAGTGCGGCTCAAGGCCGAGCGCGTCAATGGCGGATACCGCATCAACGGCACCCTGCCCTGGGTGTCCAACATCGGCCCCGGCCATGTGTTCGCCTGCGGCGCCGGCGTGGCGGGCGAGCCCGGGCTGCTGGTGAGCCTGGTGTCCTGCGACGCGCCCGGCATGACGCTCAACCAGAATGCGCACTTCGTCGCGCTAGAAGGCAGCAACACATTCGCCTGCCAGTTTCGGAATGTATTCGTCGCTGACGCCGACGTGATCGCGCATCCGCGCGAATTTGTCGGGTTCGTCACGCGCATTAAGGCCGGCTTCATCCTGGCGCAGATGGGGATGGGGGTGGGGCTGGTCAGGGCTTGTGTGGAGATGATGGTGCAGTCCAACAAAACCCTGGCCCATGTCAACCGCTTCATCGACGACCAGGCAGAGGACATCGAACAGGAGCTTACCCGCGTTGAGTGTCTCACCTACGCCCTGGCCGACGCAGCCTACGCCCAGCGCGACGACGCGCGCCTGCGCGAAGTGCTGGAGCTGCGCATCGCCGGCTCCGAGCTGGCGCTCAGGGCCGCCAGTGCGGCCATGCTGCACTTGGGGGCCAAGGGCTACCTGCTACGCAACCCGGCCCAGCGCCGGCTGCGCGAGGCCTACTTCATCGCCATCGTCACACCCGCCATCAAGCATCTGAAGAAAGAGCTGTACGACATGGAGCACGCCAGCGTCTGCTGCGCGGCGTGATGTAAGCGACTCAAACAGGAAAGAAGCCAATGAAAACATTCACCGTCAAACTCGATGTGAACAAGACCGTCAGCCGCCTGAGCGAAGCCGTGGCGGACTTCCCCATGGGCCTGGTGGCCCACATCAATGGCCAGGCCAACTGCGCCAAGCGCGGCGTGCAGGTGCCGGCCGACCAGATCCTGGAAGTCTTCCGCCCGGATTTCGCGGTGCGGGTATGGAAGGCGGAAAAGGCGGCCGGCATCGACATCCCGCTGCGCATCCACTGCTACGATGCCGGCAACGGCCACACTACCGTGGCGTTCCGCACAGCGCAGGAAGTCTTCGCCCCCTACGCCAACCCGGACCTCGACAAGATCGGGCATGAACTCGATGTCATCTTCAACGAGCTGCTGAACACCCTGCAGCCCTACCTCGCGAAGGAGGCCGCATGACGACCGCAACGGCAACGCAGGTGGCCTACCGCCGCTGGATGTGCATGGTCTGCGACTATGTGTACGACGAGGCCCTGGGCGATCCGGAGCACGGCCTCGCGCCGGGCACCCGCTTCGAGGACATTCCGGACGATTGGGTCTGCCCGGATTGCGGGGTCGGTAAGGACGACTTCGGCCTGCTCGACGAATAATGTGGCCGGTCAACGCACCCCGACCAGGGTGCGGTTGTTGGCCGGCATCGCGACGTCCCCCACCAGGCGCAGGCCCTGCGCCCGCGCCAGCGCGTCCACCGCCTCGAAGTCGCGAATACCGGATAGTGGGTCGCGGTTCTTCAGCCAGCCGTCGAAGTTGCGGTTGGAATCGGACGTGTAGGCGCCGCCGTAGTTGAACGGACCATACGCCGGGAGCCTGCCGCCCGGCCCGAGCACCCCGCAGATGAAGTCGAAGGCCCGCTCCACCGCCGCCCAGCTCATGATGTGCAGGGTATTGGCGCTGAAGATGCATCGAATTTTCGTTGCGGCCACGTGTCGGCGCGGAGCATATCTTGCTCCAGCGGCGGCAGCACGTTGGCCAGCACCGCCTCTTTAAGCCAGAGCCGGATGCCTTCATAGTTGGCCGCGAGGTCTGCAGTCTGCCAGCTGAGGTGCGGCAACTGCGCCGCGAAGTACACGGCATGCTGAGGGGCGCCACTGCCGATCTCCAGCACCCGGCGCGCGGCGGCAAAATGCTCGCGCAGCACGGCGAGGATGGGTTCCTTGTTGCGTTCGCAGGATTCCGAGAAAGATTTGGGATTTTGACAGCTCGCTGACCACGGGGAGTACGGGGAAAGCGTTTCGCTGGGCTTGAACCCACGTGGCTGGCGATTTTCGAACCTCCACGGTTTCCCCCGTCTGCCCCGTGTCCCCGTGCTTAACCAACTCCTCTTGCGCGGTTGGACGCACCATCGAACGCGCAGGTAGAATCAGCGGATGCACTACCTAACCAAAGCCGGGATTGATTCTATCCTGTTATGTCTGATTTGGCTGGTCGCGCTCCCGTCAGCCCTGGCCCAGACCCAGCAGATCTTCAGCCGCTATCAGGACCGCGTGGTGCAGGTGCGCATCCTGGAAGCGTCCTCCGGTGCCAAGGCCGGTGTGGGCTCCGGCTTCGTGGTCAGCGCCTCCGGCCTCATCGTCACCAACTATCACGTCATCGCCGATCTCGTCCACAAGCCCGGGCTCTATCGCGGCGAGGTGCTCACTGCCACCGGCCTGCTCGCGCCCCTGCGCCTGGTCAATTTCGACGTGGTGCACGATCTGGCCCTGGTGGCCACGGATATCGCCTTCCCGCGCCACCTGACGCTGGCCACGGGGCCGGTGGCCATCGGCGAGCGCCTCTATTCCATCGGCACGCCCCTGGATCTCGGTTTCACCATCGTGGAAGGCACCTACAACGGCCTGCTGGAACATTCCCTTTACGAAAAGATCCACTTCACCGGCTCCATCAATCCGGGCATGAGCGGCGGTCCCGCGCTGTTGGCCGATGGCCGGGTGGTGGGCGTGAACGTGGCCACGGCGGGCAACCAGGTGAGCTTTCTGGTGCCCGCACGCTACGTGGCGGAGCTGCTGGCGCGCACCCCGGGCATCGCGCCCCTGGAGCCGGGCGCTGCGCAAGCCCTGTTGCAGCGTGACCTGGTGGCCAATCAGGCCCGTTACATGGAACGCCTGCTGGCACGGCCGCTGCCCACCGTTCCCCTCGGGGATTACCGTGTACCGGGCCTTGTGGCGCCTTTTCTGCGCTGCTGGGGGGATGCCGAACACGATCCGTCCAATGTCTATGAACAGGTCACACAGCAGTGCTCGTCCGAGGACGACATCTATCTGTCACGCACCCAGCAGACGGGGATGGTGCATTTCCAGCACGTGTTCGTCGCGGGACGCAACATCAATCGCTTCCGCTTCTATGCCCTGTACCAGGCCCAGTTCAACCAACCCTACGAGAAGATTCCCGCGGAGCGGGAGGATGTGTCGCGCTTCGCCTGCCACACCGACTTCGTGCGCCATGGCAGCCTGGATTTCAAGGCCGCCCTGTGCCTGCGCCGCTACAAGAGGCTGCCGGGCCTGTACGATGCCGTGCTGCGTGCCGCCACCCTCGACCACAACACGCGGGGCCTGGTCACCACCTTAGTGCTGGCGGGGGTCAGCGCCGACAATGCGCACCGCTTTGCGCGCCATTACCTGGAAAGTTTTGCTCAGGAGAGAAGGCCGTGGAAACGGTGATGGTGGCGGAAGTGCTGGACAAGTCCGGGCGGGTGCACAGCCGCCTGCGCCTGGAGCGCTTTCCCGTTTCCATCGGGCGCGGCTACCACAACGACATCATCCTGGACGACGAATTCGTGTCACCGGACCACGCCCGCATCGAGCTCGACGAGGCAGGCCAGCCGGTGGTGGTGGACCTCGACAGTGACAACGGCACCTATGTGCTGCCCCGGCTCACCCGCATCACGCGCCAGCCCCTGGGGAGTGAAACCCTGCTGCGCCTGGGCCACACCCTGATCCGCCTGCGCAGCGCCGACTACCGGGTGCCCCCCGCGCGCCGCGACAGCCTGGGCCTGACCCGCGCCACACGCTGGCTCACCCAGGGGGCAGGGGCGGCGCTGGCCTATGGCACGGCGCTCGCGCTGATCATCCTCGATCACTATCAGGGCAGTGCCGAGGTGGTGAGCCCGGAGCAGCTGCTCCTTGCGGCCCTGTCCATCGCCCTGGCGATTCCCGTGTGGGCCGGGCTGTGGGCACTGGTCAGTCGCAGCTTTGCCCACCATGCCTACTTCGTGCCCCATCTCGCCATCGCCAGTGCCGCAGTCGTGGCCTTTTTCGCGCTGGACACCCTGGGTCAGTACTATGCCTTTGCGTTTTCCGCGGGACTCTCGGCGGATCTGCTCTTCCAACTGGTGACCGTCCTGGTCTCAGCGGCCGCCCTGTACGGCCACCTGCGTTTCGCCACCCTGCTCACACCGCGGGTCATCGGCACCACGGCGCTCCTGACGGCCGTGGTGCTGGTGGGCATGACGGGTTTCAGCGATTACGTGGGCAGCCTGGAATTCAGCGACGACCTGCCCTACCCCGGAGAACTCAAACCACCGGCCTTCGCCTTCACGCAGCCCAAAACGCCTGCCCGCTTCGCCGAAGACGCAAAGGCCCTTCTCCCGGCCCTGGACGCGGGGGAGCTGGATTGACTCGATTCCCGCAGCGCCGCTCCCAAAGCGCCGGCAGGGGGCATGGCGGGCGTCTTTGCCTGCCTTGACAGGGAAACGGCGCGGGGCGTCGAGTCCGGCTCAGGGCGTTTCAGGAAGGCAGCCAGGGATATTTGTCCCACAGTTCCGGATGGGCCCAGTACTTGGCGTTGAACCACTCGGGTGCGGGCTTGTAGGTGAAAAGGTCGAACTTGTACAGATGGAACAGCTGTCCCGCCTCCTTCCAGGCGCCGGCCTCTTCCATGCCGAGGGCGATGAAGTCGTTCGCCGTCCACGGATCCTTCCCAGCGCCCAAGGCGATGCGCACATACAGCCGCTGGGTGTGAACATCCCGCAACCGCGCAAGCAGCCGCACGGCCTCCGGTTTTGCCAGGGCTTCCACGACGCCGGCGACGAAGACGAGATCGAAGCGGGCATCCTGCGCGACGGATTGCAGCCAGGGCGGAGACTCCACCAGGGTGAGGGTGACGGCGGGCGCCAAGGCAGGTAGATCAGCCTGGGCGAACGGCCCCAGGGCCAGCAGGCTGCGCGGTTTCACGCTGGCCATCACCGGCTCGAGCGCGGCGGCACAGGGGGAATCGGGCACGGTCATCTCCTCAGGGCGTGGAACGTCGATACAGGCGCTGCGCATTCTCGTGGCCCACGCGGCGTGCCAGCTCGGCCGGCAGCTGCTCGACGATGGAGACCGTGGGCTCCAGCAGGGAGCCGGCGCGCCGCCGTCCCAGATCCGTGGTGCGGTAGAACTCGTCGCTGCCGATCATGAAGCGGTCCGGAAACTCGGCGATCAACGCCACCCATTCCTCCTTGAGGCGCCCCTCGGCATCCAGGGGACGATTGAATACGGGCCGCGGGAATACCGCCTCCAGACTCAGGTAGAGATTCGGGTGCCGTGCGAGAAGTTCCCGCGTGCGCGCCACGGTGCGGGTGCCCAGCCAGTCCCAGCCGCAGTGGACCCACACGATGCGCGCGCCGCGGTTGTGGGCAAGCAGGCGTTCGAAGGCTGCCAGGTTGGGCGACAGCATCGACGGATTGGGCGGTGACTTCAGGATGGGAATGGCGGGCAAGGGCATTTCCTGCGGCACGGCTTCCATGTGCAGATCGATGACGAGCCCATGCGCCGCGGCGATATCCGCCAGCAGCAGCAACAGTTCGTGATCCGGCGGCGCGTAGAGGTAAGGATGATTGGCATGAAAGTTGGCGAATCCGAAATGCAGCGCCGCCATCTCGCCGAAGCCCGCGGCGCCGGCAGCTATGATCGCCTCGGCGCGCTTGCGGAAGCGCGCCCGCAGCGCCTCGTCCGTCCTTCCCGCGGCCACGGCTTCCTGGATCATGACGTTGAGCGACCCGCCGCCGCCGAGAAAGGCGAAACGGTCCGGGTAACGCCGGACGACGGGGAGCAGCTCCTCGTAGTCGTAGTAGAAGCGCCGTCCTGCCGCCTGCGGCGTGGGCAAGAGCACCGACCAGGCGATGCCCAGACGGTCCATTTCCGCGATGGCCTGCTCCGCCGCCACACCGAATCCGGCCGTGCTGAAACCGCCAGGAACCGCCTGGTCCAGGTGGACGTGGGTATCCACATGTCCGCCGGCCACGGCGATGCCCGCCGCCAAGGTCAGCCAAACTCCAACTACGCGCGAAAGCCCGTTCATCCTTCCCTCCCGAGGCCCGGGTATCCGAAGTTAGCGCCGATATCTCTTCATAAGGATTAACTGGAGCATATAACCCAATGATTTATTGCATTTTGTAAACAAAGCCGCTATGCTGGCCCCGAGCCGGATCCCTTCCGGCAGGGGAGAGGTCTCTGCAATGACCATCATCACCGTATTCAACCAGAAAGGCGGCGTTGGCAAGACGACGACCAGCCTCAATCTGGCCGCGGCCATGGCCGCGCGCGGGCAGCACCCGCTGCTCATCGACCTCGATCCCCAGTCCCACCTCACCCGTACCCTGGGTGTGAGCATAGACCGGAGTGAAGAGAGCATCTATGCCTTTTTCCAACGCAGCCGGACCCTCGCCGATCTGGTGCGCACCGCCCCCAACGGCATCCGGCTGATTCCCGCCCACCTGGACCTGGCCAAGGCCGATGCGGTGTTCGGCAAGAGCTACAACATCGTCACGCGGCTCGCCGGCGCCCTGCGCGCCGAAACCTTCGGCAGCGGGGAGGAACCGGTGGTGATCGACTGCAGCCCGATGCTCGGTGTGCTCTCCCTCAACGCGCTGTTTGCCTGCGATCTGGTGCTGGTGCCGATCTCCACTGATTTCCTCGCGCTCAATGGGGCAAGCCAGGTGGAAAAGACCCTCAAGGCCCTGGAGCATGTCCTGAAGAGGCGCCTGCCGCGCCGCTATCTGCTCACCCGTTTCGACCGGCGCCGGCGCATGGCACGGGAAATCCTCGAAGCGGCACGACGGCAGTTTGGCGAGGACGTCTGCGCCACCACCATCTGCGAGGACGTGCGCGTGGCGGAGAGCCCGGCCCTCATGAAAAGCGTGTTCGAGCACGCGCCCAACTGCCGGGGGGCGCGTGACTATCTGGCCTTTCTGGAAGAGCTGCTGAACACCGGCTTCGCCCGTGAGAAGGCGGCCTGAACACGTCAACCCCAGGTTTCCAGCGTTTCCCGGATCTGCGGCAGCGCGGTGAAGGCCGCGCTGCCG
>JBBFMG010000002.1:0-29838 GCA_037478575.1 Burkholderiales bacterium
CCAGCTGGGGATTGAGTTCATAGCCCGGCGGAGGGGGTGGCGGTTCCGGCACCGGCTGCAGATTGGGAGGCAGCGGCGCGCGCTCCTGGGCGAAGGCGGCACTGGCGAAACAGAACAGGAGCGGCAGGGCACGGCGCATGGAATGTCCTCGCAAGGGGCGCATGAGCCGGCATTATACCGTGGGCGCCGCCGGCCTTCCCGGCGCGCATTACAGGTGCAGCTGGATCTCCCGCTCGGCGGCGGTGGGTTCGAAGCCGCGCAGCTCGTAATGCTTGAAGATGGCGTCCACCACTGCCTTCGGCTCGTCGATGAGCTGGATCAGGTCCACGTCTGCGGCGTCGATCATGCCTTCCGTGACCAGCGTTTTGCGGAACCAGTCCACCACCGGCGCCCAGAAGGGGGAGTGCACCAGGATGATGGGCATCTTGCGCGTCTTGCCGGTTTGTACCAAGGTGAGCGCCTCGAACAGTTCGTCCAACGTGCCAAAGCCGCCAGGCATCACCACATAGGCCGAGGCGAAGCGCACGAACATCACCTTGCGCGCGAAGAAATGGCGGAAGGTCTGGGAAATGTCCTGGAAGGGATTGGAGTGCTGCTCGTGGGGCAACTGGATGTTGAGCCCGACGCTGGGGGAACGGCCGAAATAGGCGCCCTTGTTGGCCGCCTCCATGATGCCGGGCCCGCCGCCGGAGATCACCGCGAAACCCGCATCGGAAAGCTGGCGCGCGATCTGTTCCGTGAGGAGATAGTAGGGATGATCCGGCGGGGTGCGCGCGCTGCCGAAAATGGACACCGCGGGGCGGATGGCGGCGAGACGTTCGGTGGCCTCCACGAACTCTGCCATAATCTCGAACACCCGCCAGGATTCCCGCGGCGAGAAGGCGCGCGCCTGAATGTCGGGATCCAGGATCTTCGGAAGTTTTTCTTTCATCGATATTCGACCCCGCGAGAATGAAAACCCTGCTGCTGGTGGACGGCTCGTCCTATCTCTACCGCGCCTTCCACGCCCTGCCCGATCTGCGCAACGCCGAAAACGAGCCCACGGGCGCCATCTACGGCGTGCTCAACATGCTGCGCCGGCTGCGCAGGGAAGTGCCGGCCGATTATATCGCCTGCGTATTCGACGCAAAAGGAAAGACCTTCCGGGACGAGCTCTATCCCGAGTACAAGGCCCATCGTCCGCCCATGCCGGACGATCTCGCCGCGCAGGTGGAACCCCTCAAGGAAGCCATCGCCGCCATGGGTTGGCCGCTATTGGTGATCGACGGTGTCGAGGCCGATGACGTGATCGGCACCCTGGCCCGGGAAGCGGAACGCAACGGCATGCGCACCGTGATTTCCACCGGCGACAAGGACATGGCCCAGCTGGTCAATGCCCACGTCACCCTGGTCAACACCATGACCAACGAGACCCTGGATGAAGCAGGTGTGGTGCAAAAATTCGGCGTGCCGCCGGAACGCATCGTGGACTATCTCACGCTGGTCGGCGACAGTGTGGACAACGTGCCGGGTGTGGACAAGGTGGGTCCCAAGACCGCAGTGAAATGGCTCACCCAGTACGGCAGCCTGGACAACCTCCTGGCCCATGCCAACGAGATCGGCGGTGTGGTGGGAGAAAACCTGCGGCGGGCGCTGCCCTGGCTGCCGCGCACCCGCGAGCTGGTCACCATCCGGCGTGATCTGCAGTTGCCGGTACACGTGACCGAACTGGTGCCCCGGGAGCCGGAGCGGGACAGCCTGCGCCGGCTGTTCACGCGGTTCGGCTTCAAAAGCTGGCTCAAGGAGCTGGACGCCGCGGCCGATGCGCCGGCCGGAGGTGATGCCGGCACCACCCCTCCCGCGGGTCAAGCGGTGTACGAAACCCTGCTCACGGAAGCCCAGCTCGAGGCGTGGCTGGCGCGCCTTATGGGAGCGGAGCTTGCGGCGGTGGACACGGAAACCACCAGCCTCGATCCCCTGCAGGCGCGCATCGTCGGCATCGCCTTCGCCACCGGTCCCCATGCGGCGGCCTATCTGCCCCTGGCGCACCGCTACCCGGGGGCACCGGCCCAGCTCGATCCCGAGCGTGCCCTCGCCCGCCTCAAGCCCTGGCTGGAGAATCCGGCGCGCCCCAAGCTGGGCCAGAATCTCAAATACGACAAGCATGTGTTCGCCAACCACGGCATCCGGCTCGAGGGCATCGCCCACGACACCCTGCTCGAGTCCTACGTGCTGGAGGCGCACAAATCCCACGACCTGGATTCCCTCGCCCTCCGGCATCTGGGCTACAAGACCGTCAGCTACGCCGAGGTGGCGGGCAAGGGCGCCAAGCACATCGGCTTCGACCAGGTGAGCATCGAGGCGGCCACCCGCTACGCCGCCGAGGATGCCGACATCACCTGGCGGCTGCACGAGGTGCTGTTTCCCCCGCTGGCCCAGGACGCCAGGCTGCGGAAGGTATATGAGGAGATCGAGCTGCCCACGCTGGAGGTGCTGTGGGACATGGAGCGCACGGGCGTGCTGCTCGACTGCGCCAGGCTCGCGGCGCAGAGCGAGGAGATCGGACGCAAGCTTTTGGAGCTGGAGAACCAGGCCCATGCGCTGGCGGGCCAGCCCTTCAATCTCAACTCACCGCGCCAGATCCAGGACATCCTGTTCGGCCGCCTGGGGCTGCCGGTGAAGAAGAAAACGCCGGGCGGCGCCCCTTCCACCGACGAGGACGTGCTGGCCGAGCTGGCCTTGGACTATCCCCTGCCCAAGCTGATCCTGGAATACCGGGCGCTCGCCAAGCTCAAGTCCACCTATACCGACAAGCTACCGCGCATGGTGGACCCCGTCACGGGGCGCGTACACACAAGCTACAACCAGGCGGTGGCGGTCACCGGCCGGCTGGCGAGCTCGGACCCCAACCTGCAGAACATTCCGGTGCGCACCCCGGAAGGCCGGCGCATCCGCGAGGCCTTCATCGCCCCGCCCGGCTGCCAGCTCGTCTCCGCGGACTACTCCCAGATCGAGCTGCGCATCATGGCCCACCTGTCCCAGGATCCGGGGCTGCTCAGGGCCTTTGCCGAAGGCCAGGACATTCACCGCGCAACCGCGGCGGAAGTGTTCGGCATGGCGCCGGAGGCGGTCACGGCGGAGCAGCGGCGCTACGCCAAGGTGATCAATTTCGGGCTGATTTACGGCATGTCCGCCTATGGACTCGCCGCCCAGCTGGGCATCGAGCGCAGTGCCGCCCAGGCGTGGATCGACCGCTACTTCGCCCGCTACCCCGGTGTGGCCGCCTACATGGAACGCACGCGCCAGCTCGCGCGGGAACAGGGTTATGTGGAAACCGTGTTCGGCCGGCGCCTGTGGCTGCCGGACATCCACAGCAGCAGTCCCGCCAGGCGCCAGGCAGCGGAGCGCGCCGCCATCAACGCGCCCATGCAGGGCACCGCCGCCGATCTCATCAAGCTCGCCATGATTGCCGTGCACCGTTGGCTCAAGGCCCGGCAGATGCAAAGCCGCCTCATCCTGCAGGTGCACGACGAACTGGTGCTGGAAGTGCCGGAGGCCGAACTGGCAGTGGTCAAGGCCGAACTGCCCCGGCTCATGAGCGGCGTGGCCCGGCTCGACGTGCCGCTGGAGGTGGAACTGGGCGTGGGCCCCAACTGGGAGCAGGCCCACTGAGGCGCCGGCCGGGCTACCGGGTCGTCATTGAGAAAGCGGGACGCTGCGTATAAAATGAGCGCCTTTTCCCCGGCCGTCCCGCCATGCAAATCGGTCCCCATCGTTTGCGCAACAATCTCATCGTCGCTCCCATGGCGGGGGTCACGGACCGGCCGTTCCGCCAGCTGTGCAAGCAGATGGGGGCGGGCATGGCGGTGTCGGAAATGGTGACTTCCAACTCCCTGCTCTACGGCTCCGCCAAGACCCAGCGCCGGGCCAATCACGATGGCGAGGTGGAGCCCATCTCGGTGCAGATCGCCGGGGCCGATCCCCGCATGATGGCCGAGGCCGCGCGATACAACGTGGACCGCGGCGCCCAGATCATTGACATCAACATGGGCTGTCCGGCGAAGAAGGTGTGCAACGTCATGGCCGGCTCCGCCCTGCTGCAGAACGAACCCCTGGTGGCGCGCATCCTGGAAGCGGTGGTGAAGGCCGTGCCCGAGGTGCCGGTGACCCTCAAGATCCGCACCGGCTGGGACCGGGAACACAAAAACGCCCTCAATATCCTGAAGATCGCCGAGGCTGCCGGCGTGGCGGCGCTGGCCATCCACGGCCGCACCCGCGCCTGCGGTTATTCCGGCGAGGCCGAGTACGACACCATTGCGGCGGTGAAGGCCGAGGCTCGCATTCCCATCATCGCCAATGGCGACATCACCTCCCCCGAGAAGGCCCGCTACGTGCTCGACTACACCGGGGCGGATGCCATCATGATCGGTCGCGCGGCCCAGGGGCGGCCGTGGATTTTCCGGGAAATCGAACACTATCTCGCCACTGGCGAGAAGCTGCCGGAACCGGAGGTGTCGGAAATCCACGCCGTGCTGCTGGCGCATCTGGAGGCGCTGTACGACTTCTACGGCGAATACACCGGGGTGCGCATGGCACGCAAGCACATCTCCTGGTACACGCGCGGGCTGGCCGGTTCGGCGGCTTTCCGCCACCGCATGAACCAGCTGGAATCGAGCCGGGAGCAGGTGGCGGCGGTCAATGCCTTCTTCGGCGAGCTCGCCGCGCGCAGCACGCGCCTGGTGTACGCAGCAGACGAGTCCAAAGCAGAGCTCGAAGCCGCGTGAGCGGTCATCGGGCCGGAAAGGAACAGGGATGGCATCCAAGGAAACCGAGCTTTCCGCCTGCGTGCGCAAGGCCGTGCACGATTACTTCCAGCATCTGGATGGGGAGGAGCCCGGCGGCATCTACGACATGGTGATCAGCTGTGTGGAAAAGCCGCTCATCGAGACCGTGCTCCAGTATGCCCAGGGCAACCAGACGCGGGCCGCGGAACTGCTCGGCATCAACCGCAACACCCTGCGCAAGAAGATGCAGGCCTACAAGATCAAATAACTTTCTGGTGTCACGTCCATGACTCGAATCCAGCGCGCCCTCATCAGTGTCTCGGACAAGGCCGGCATCGTCGAATTCGCCAAAGGCCTGGCCAAACTCGGGGTGGAGATTCTGTCCACCGGCGGCACCGCCCGGCTGCTTGCCGAGCAGGGCGTGCCCGTGATCGAGGTGGCCGATTACACGGGTTTTCCGGAAATGCTGGACGGGCGGGTGAAGACCCTGCATCCCAAGATCCATGGCGGCATCCTGGGCCGGCGCGACATTCCCGAGCACGTCCGGGCCATGCAGGAGGCTGGCATCCCGCCCATCGACATGGTGGTGGTGAACCTGTATCCCTTCGCCGCGACCATCGCGCGTCCCCATTGCACGCTGGCGGACGCCATCGAGAACATCGACATCGGCGGCCCGGCCATGGTGCGCGCCGCGGCCAAGAACTACCAGCACGTGGCGGTGGTGGTGGACCCGCGCGACTACCGGGCGCTTCTGTCGGAGCTCGAGATGACGGGTGGCATCCTTGCCGGCGAGACCCGCTTCAACCTGGCGCGCAAGGCCTTCGCCCACACGGCCGAATACGATTCCACCATCGCCAACTATCTCACCGCCATCGATTCCCAGGGGCGGCGCGAAGGGTTTCCGGAACGCTTCAACATCAACCTCGTGCGGCTGCAAACCCTGCGCTACGGCGAGAATCCCCACCAGAAGGCGGCCTTCTATGCCTATCCCGGCGAGAAGACGGCTTCCATCGCCACGGCCCGCCAGCTCCAGGGCAAGGAGCTTTCGTTCAACAACATCGCCGATGCCGACGCGGCGCTGGAATGCGTGAAGCAGTTCCGCGACGGGCCCGCCTGTGTCATCGTCAAGCACGCCAACCCTTGTGGCGTGGCGCTGGGTGCCACTCTGCTGGAAGCCTATGAGCGGGCCTACCGGACCGACCCGGAGTCGGCCTTCGGCGGCATCATCGCCTTCAATGGCGAGCTCGATGGCGAAACCATGCGCGTGATCGTGGAGCGCCAGTTCGTGGAAGTGATCATCGCGCCCAGGATTTCCGCCGCTGCCCTGGAAGCTGCCGGCGCCAAGAAGAACGTGCGCGTGCTGGAATGCGGCGAATGGCCGGCGGACCCCGAGCCGCGCCTGGACTTCCGCAAGGTGACCGGCGGCGTGCTGGTGCAGGACGCCGATCTGGCCCTACACGGCGAGCTCAAGGTGGTGACCCGGCGCGCCCCCACCGAGCGGGAAATGGCCGACCTGCTGTTTGCCTGGCGCGTGGCCAAGTTCGTCAAGTCCAATGCCATCGTCTATGCCCGGGACCACATGACCATCGGGGTGGGCGCGGGACAGATGAGCCGCGTCAATTCGGCGCGCATCGCCGCCATCAAGGCGGAGCATGCGGGACTTGCCGTCGCCGGGGCGGTGATGGCTTCCGACGCCTTCTTCCCCTTCCGTGATGGCATCGATCAGGCGGCGCAGGCCGGCATCACCGCCGTGATCCAGCCCGGCGGCTCGCTACGCGACGAGGATGTGATCGCCGCCGCGGACGAACATGGCATGGCCATGGTGTTCACGGGCATGCGCCACTTTCGCCACTGAAGCGGCCCATGGTGCGTACCGTCGGCGTCGGTTTGCTGCTTCTGGGCGCCGCGGCCTGGGCGCACGGGGCGGAGGGAAACGGTCTCTGGGCGCGCGGGCGGGATACCGTGGCGCGAATCTGGCAGGAGGGTGACAGTGATTTCTATCTGCCCCTGCACACCCACCACCTGCGCTTCGCCTACGACCGCGCCAAAATCGACAGCTATCAGGAGAACCCGCTGGGTCTGGGCTATGGCCGCAGCCTTTACCAGGACGGCGTCTGGCGGGGCCTCTATTTCATGGGCTTCCAGGATTCCCATTACAAGCCGAGCTACATGCTGGGCTACGGCCACCAGTGGCTGTGGCAGCCGGCGCCGGACTGGCGCGTGGGCGGGGGCTTCACCGCCTTCGTCATGACCCGCGCCGACATCGGGCATTACACCCCCTTCCCCGGCGTGCTGCCCATGGCCTCCCTCGGCTGGCGCGCTGCATCAGTGGAAATGGCCTATGTGCCGGGTACCCGGGGCGCCGGCAATATCCTGTTTTTCTGGGGCCGCATCGAATTGGACAGGCAATGAGGCAGGCATGAAGACACTGGTCATCGGATCCGGCGGACGGGAACATGCCCTGGCGTGGCGCCTTTCCCGCTCGCCACGCATGCAGAAGGTATTCGTGGCACCCGGCAATGCCGGCACGGCACTCGATCCGAACCTGGAAAACGTGCCCCTGACGGAGATACCGGCGCTCGTCGAGTTCGCCCGGCGGGAGGGCATCCACCTCACCGTGGTGGGACCGGAAGCCCCGCTGGCGGCGGGCATCGTGGATGCCTTCCGTGAGGCGGGTCTGCGCATCTTCGGTCCCACCCGGCAGGCGGCGCAACTGGAAGCCTCCAAGGACTACGCCAAGGCCTTCATGAAACGTCACGGCATTCCTACGGCGGCCTACGCCAGCTTCACGGATGCCGCCGCGGCCCATGACTATATCGAGGCCCAGGGCGCGCCCATCGTGGTCAAGGCCGACGGCCTTGCCGCAGGCAAGGGCGTGGTGGTGGCCATGACCGCGCAGGAGGCCCATGCCGCAGTGGACATGATGCTCGCCGACAACCGCCTGGGCGAGGCGGGTGCGCGGGTGGTGATCGAGGAGTTCCTCACGGGCGAGGAGGCAAGCTTCATCGTCATGGTGGACGGCGAGCACGTGCTGCCGCTGGCCACCAGTCAGGACCACAAGCGGCTTCTGGACGGCGACCGGGGGCCCAATACCGGTGGCATGGGCGCCTATTCCCCCGCACCCGTGGTCACCCCGGAGCGGCATGCCCGCATCCTGCGCGAGATCATCCTGCCCACCGTGGCGGGCATGCGTGCCGACGGCATTCCCTACACGGGCTTCCTCTACGCCGGCCTCATGATCGATGCCCAGGGCAATGCCAAAGTCCTGGAATACAACTGCCGCATGGGCGACCCCGAGACCCAGCCCATCATGATGCGCCTCAAGGGCGACTTCCTCACCCTCCTGGAACATGCCACCAGCGGCAGCCTGGACCGGGTGGAGGCGGAATGGGACCGGCGCACCGCCCTGGGCGTGGTGCTCGCCGCCGCCGGCTATCCCGATGCGCCGCGCAAGGGCGATGTCGTCACCGGGCTGCCGCCCGCGGGCGAGGACTACATGGTGTTCCACGCGGGTACGGCCCTCAGGGATGGCCAGGTGGTCACCAGTGGCGGACGGGTGCTGTGCGTCACCGCCCTGGGCGACACGGTGCGAATGGCCCAGCGCCGGGCCTACGAGATCGCCAGCCAGATCCACTTCGACGGCATGCAGATGCGTCACGACATCGGTTACCGCGCCCTGCGGCGCTGAAGCCACACGCGGGAGAAGACCATGGATACCTTGCGCGTCCGGGAATTCCTCACCGAACTGCAGGAACTCATCGTGGAACGCCTGGAGCAGGTGGACGGCAGACCCTTCCGGCGCGATGCCTGGACGCGCCCGGAAGGGGGCGGCGGCTTAAGCTGCGTGCTCGAGGAGGGCAACGTGCTGGAGCGGGGCGGCGTGAACTTTTCCCACGTGCGCGGCGAGGCCCTGCCCCCCTCGGCCAGCGCCAGCCGGCCCCAGCTCGCGGGCCGGCGCTTCGAGGCCATGGGGGTCTCCCTGGTGCTGCATCCCCGCAATCCCTATGCGCCCACGGTGCACATGAACGTGCGTTTCTTCGTGGCGGAAAAGGAAGGCGCAGAGCCGGTGTGGTGGTTCGGCGGCGGCATGGATCTCACGCCCTATTACGGCTTCGAGGAGGACGCCGTGCATTTCCACGCCACCTGCCGCGCAAGTCTCGCGCCCTTCGGCGAGGACTACTATCCCCGCTTCAAGAAATGGTGCGACGAGTACTTCTACCTGCGGCACCGGGGCGAGCCGCGCGGGGTGGGCGGCATCTTCTTCGACGATTTCAGCGAACGGGGCTTCGAGCACGCCTTCAATCTCACGGAAAGCGTGGGCGACCATTTCCTGCCGGCCTACCTGCCCATCCTGGAGCGGCGCATGGACATGCCCTATGGCGAGCGCGAGCGGGACTTCCAGGCCTACCGCCGCGGGCGCTATGTGGAGTTCAATCTGGTCTATGACCGGGGCACCCTGTTTGGACTGCAAAGCGGCGGGCGCACCGAATCCATCCTCATGTCCCTGCCGCCAGTGGTGAGGTGGCGCTACGACTGGGAGCCCGAGCCCGGTACGCCGGAAGCGCGGCTCTATACCGATTTCCTGGTGGCGCGCGACTGGGTCTGAGCCGGGTCGCGCCTATACTGGGGTGGGCATGGAGGCCTTCAATCTGCCCAATCTCCTCACCACCCTGCGCGTCATCGCCGCGCCCCTGCTGGCTTGGGCGTTGGTCGGCCGGCAGTTCGAGCTGGCCTTCTGGGTGTTCGTGGCGGCGGCCGTCACGGATGCTCTGGATGGCTGGATTGCCCGCCGCTTCCACCTGTTCACGCCCTATGGGGCGGTGATGGACCCCCTGGCCGACAAGCTGGTCACCCTGGTGTGCGTGGTGCTCCTCACCTGGCTCGGTGTCGTGCCCCTGTGGCTCACCCTGGCCCTGGTGGTGCGCGACACGGTGATCGTGGGGGGCGCCTTTGCCTATCAGCGCGCCTTTGGGGAGGTGCACATCCGGCCCACCTGGCTGGGCAAGCTGCACACCCTGGTGGCCTTCGTCCTGTTCGCCCTGGTGCTGGCCGAGGGCGCCCGGTACCTGGAGCTTGCGGTCTGGCGCGAGGCGCTGTTCTGGCTGGTGTTCGCCTTCACCCTGGCCAGCGGCGTGCAGTACGTGGTGCTGTGGGGGCGCAAGGCGGCGCAGGCTTCACGTCGGTAGGCGCGCCAGCCAGTCGGCCGCCGGCTCCGGCCGGTGGAAGTGGTAGCCCTGGAAGCGCTCGCAGCCCAACCGCCGCAGGAACTCGAATTGGGCGGCCGTTTCCACCCCTTCCGCCACCACCTCGAAACCGAGATGGCTGGCCATGGCCAGTATCGTCTCCACCAGGGCCACGTCGTTGAGGTCGTGGGGCACGTCCGTGACGAAGCTCTTGTCGATCTTGAGCTCGGACACCGGCAGGCGCTTCAGGTAGGCAAGGGAGGAATAGCCTGTGCCGAAATCGTCGATGGAAAAGCGCACGCCCAGGGCAGCCAGCGCCGTCATGCGTGCCACGGCCTCCGAGGTGTGCTCCACCAGCAGGTTTTCCGTGATCTCCAGCACCAGATAGCCGGGATCCGCGCCCGTCTCGGCGAGGATCGCCTGCACCCGCCCCACCAGCTCGGGATGGTGGAACTGGCGCGGACTCATGTTCACCGCGATGCGCAGGCTGTGCCCGGCGGCGGTGAGGCGGGCGATGAGCCGGCAGGCTTCCCGGAGCACCCATTCCCCGATGGGCACGATGAGCCCAGACTCCTCCGCCACCGGGATGAAGCTTGCCGGCGGAATCAGCCCATCCCGCGGATGGCGCCAGCGCAAAAGGGCTTCGGCGCCCACCGGCCTGCCCTGTCCATCGACCTGGGACTGCAGGAAAAGCTCAAAGGCCTGCTGTGGGATTGCTTCCCGCAGCGCCTGTTCCAGGGCGTAACGGCGGCTCACGGCCTCCTGCATGGTAGTCTCGAAATAGGCGATCGCGTTGCGCCCGCCTTCCTTGGCGCGGTACATGGCAATGTCCGCCTCCCGCATCAGGTCGTCGATGCTTTCGTGGTTCTTGGGGAACAGGGTGATGCCGATGCTGGCATTGGAGACATAGCTGCTTTCCCCGATGTTCACCGGCTGTTCCAGCGCCACGCGGACCTTCTCCGCCACCGACAGGGCCAGTGCCGCGGCATCCGTCAGGTTGGCCGCGAGATCCGGCAGCAGGATGACGAACTCGTCGCCACCCAGGCGCGCCACGGTGTCTCCCTGACGCACATGCAGCACCAGGCGCTGGGCCACCTCCCGCAGCAGGGCATCGCCCAGTTCGTGCCCGTAGACGTCGTTGATGCGCTTGAACTGGTCCAGATCCACGAACAGCAGGGCGCCGGTGCGGTGGGTGCGGCGCGCGCTCGCCAGCGCCTGGGTGAGGCGGTCCCGAAGCAGGGCCCGGTTGGGCAGGTCCGTGAGGGCATCGTGGTAGGCGAGGCGCTCGATCTCGGCCTCCGCCCGCTTGGTTTCCGTGATGTCCAGGCAATGGCCCACATAGCCCAGGAAGTGTCCTTCACTGTCGTAGCGCGGGCTGCCCTGGTCCACGATCCAGCGGTATTCGCCGGAGTGGTGGCGCAGGCGGTATTCCATGCGGAAGGGCTCGCGTGCGTCGAAGGCCCGCTCGTAGGTCTCCAGCACCCGTGGCAGATCCTCAGGATGCACGCCCTCGGTCCAGCCGGCGCCCAGTTCCTGCTCCAGGGTGCGCCCGGTGAATTCCAGCCACACCCGGTTGAAATAGTCGCACAGCTTGTCCGGTCCCGAGGTCCAGATGAGAGCCTGGCCCGCGTCGGCCAGGGTGCGGAAATGTTTCTCGCTGTCGGCGAGCTGCCGGCGCAGGCGGTATTCCTCGGTGACGTCGCGGAACACCAGGACCACCCCCTCCACCCGGCCGTCCGGGCCGCGAATGGGGGCGGCGGAATCGGCGATGTGGCGGCGGCTGCCGTCGCGGGCGACCAGCACGGTGTGATTGGCCAGTCCCACCACGGTGCCCTCCGCCAGCACCCGGTCCACGGGGCTTTCCTGGGCGAGGCCGGTGAGGGCGTTCTCGATCACGAACACTTGGGCCAGCAGGCGGCCGCGCGCCTCGTCCTGGCGCCAGCCGGTGAGGGCCTCCGCCACCGGATTCATGAGGGTGATGCGCTGCTGCGCGTCGGTGGCGATGAGGGCATCGCCGATGGACTGCAGGGTGATGGCCAGGCGCTGCTCGCTCTCCGCCAGCCGGGCCTGGGCCTGGGCCACCGCGTCGGCCATGCGGTTGAACTCGTGGGCGAGCTGGGCAATTTCCTCGGCGCCTTCCTCGCGCACCCGCACCGAATGGTTGCCGGCGCCGAACTCCCGGGCCGCGGCGGACAGCTGCGCCAGGGGCCGGCTCACCTGGCGCATCAGGAATCCGCCCAGAAGCGCCAGCAAAAGTACCAGCCCCACCAGGTCGGGGGCCCGGTCCCGGAAGGCGAGCAGGCGCGCCTGGGCGCGCACGCCGGTCAGATCGAACTGCACGTAGACCAGCCCACGGCGGGAACTGCGCACCTCCGTGGCTGCGGCGGGCAGCTCGAAGGGATGGAACACCTCCAGCCGGTTGCCGTCCGGATGAAGCCTGAGGGTCGGCATACGCTGGCGTGCGAACTCGCGGGCCTCCTGCCAGGGAAAAGCCGGCAGCACCTGGGTGACCAGCTGGCCGCGCCAGGCGTAACGGTGGGCACTCACCACGCGCCCGTCGTCATCCAGGATGAGTACGGCCCGCGTGCGCGGGTCGGTGGCGGTGTGGGCGAGATCCGCCTCCACCAGCCCCCTTGCGTGATCCAAGCCCTGCTCCGCCATGCGTGCCAGATGGGCGCCGATACTCAGGCAGTCGGCCCGGCCCTGCTCGAGGATGCGCGCCTGTTCCCGCTGCAGGGCACCGAAAAAGGACACGCCCCCGATCACCAGCAACAGCAGCGCCAGTCCCAGGGGCAGGATCACGCGCAGCGGCGCGCTCTTCACACGGCCTCCGGCAGGAAACGGGGATCGGCCAGGCCGGTTAGGTCCACCGGCCCGTGCAGCAGGCGACTGGCACGCATGATGGCGGCCACCCGCTCCGCAGCGGCCAGCAGTCGCGGCGGCTCGCCGGCGAGCCAGGCCCGGTTGGCGGCGGCATCCATCAGGCGCACCCCGCGCAGGGCGGCGAGCACCGCGTCCGGGGCAATGCCCATGCGCGGTGCCATGCGCGCGGCGGCATCCCGGGGCTCGCGTCGCAGGTGGTCGAGCGCGGAGAAATACGCGGCGATCAGGCTGCGGAAGCTATCGGGGGCCGGTTCCAGGGCGGCCGTGCGCGCCACCAGCACATCCACGATCAGGCCGGGGAAGGCCCGGCTGTCCAGCAGTCGGTGCGCCCCCAGCGCCTCGAGGCGCGTGGCGTGGGGCTCGTAGCTCACCAGGGCGTCCACGGTGTCGTCCTGCCAGGCAGCGAGCTGGCGATCGGCGGTGAGGGGAACCTTGATCACCTGCTCCGGATCGAGGCCGGCGATCTCCAGGGTCTTGCTGAGCATGAGCGCACCGGCGGCGGTTTCCTCCAGACCGATGCGCCTGCCTGCGAGTTGGGCAGGGCGGCGGATGTCGGGGCGGGCCATGACCACGTCGGCGCCGGCGGAATCGTCGAACACCAGCACCGCCCGCACGTCAAGGCCACCTTCCCGCGCCAGCAGGCACTCGTCCAGGGTGAGGGCGGCGGCTTCCACTTCACCGCTGGCCAGGGCCATCAGGCTCATGGTGTTGGAGGGCATCTCCACGAGGCGCACGGCTTGCTCGTCGAGGAGGCCCAGCTCGCGGGCGAGGAACAGGGGCTCATAGCCCACCCAGACGATGCTTGCCACGCGCACCAGAGGTCGCGGCGGCCCACAGGCGGCGAGCAGGGGCAGGGTGCAACCCGCGGCCAGGAAGCGGCGGCGGTTCATGGGCATGGTAGTTTCCCTCCGGGCGAAATGGCCGGGCGGCATGCGCCTTTTGCCCTCATGGTAGTCGGGGTCACGGTCCGTGCAAAGCCCGCGCGCCAAGGCCCGCCTGCTTTCCGGCTATACTCGCGCCACAAGAACGTCGCACGCAAGGGAGGAGCGCATGAAATTCGTCGAGTCGCTGGTCGCTACCCTGTCCAGCTGGGTGTGGGGACCGCCCATGCTGATCCTGCTGGTGGGAACCGGCCTCTACCTCACCGTCATCCTCAAGGGACTGCAATTCCGCGCCCTGGGTCACGCCTTTCGTCTGGTGCTGGACAAGGAGCATGGCCAGTTGGGAGACATCAGCCATTTCGCGGCGCTGATGACGGCACTGGCCGCCACCGTGGGCATCGGCAACATCGTGGGTGTGGCCACGGCCATCACCCTGGGCGGGCCCGGCGCCGTGTTCTGGATGTGGGTGACCGGCCTGGTGGGCATGGCCACCAAATACGCCGAGGCGGTGCTCGCAGTGAAATACCGGGAAAAGGGCGAGCACGGCATGCGCGGCGGTCCCATGTATTACCTGGCGAAGGGGGCCAATCTGCCCGCCCTGGGCTGGCTCTTTGCCCTGTTCACCGCGCTGGCCACCTTCGGCATCGGCAACATGACCCAGGCCAATGCCGTGGCGGGCATCTTCGAAAACGTCTTCCATATCGAGCGCTGGGTGACCGGACTCACTCTCATGCTGCTCACGGCGCTGGTCATTCTGGGGGGCATCCGCTCCATCGCCCGGGCCACCTCGGTGATGGTGCCCTTCATGATTTTGGGCTATGTGCTGGCCTCTCTGGTGGTGCTGGTGATGAATGCCGCCGAGATTCCCCATGCCCTGGCGCTCATCTTTCAGCACGCCTTTCAGCCCGTCGCCGCGACCAGTGGCTTCGCGGGCGCCACCGTCGCGGCCGCCATCCGGTACGGTGTGGCGCGCGGGGTGTTCTCCAATGAATCCGGCCTGGGCTCGGCTCCCATCGCCGCCGCCGCGGCGCGCACGGGGGATCCAGTGAAGCAGGCCCTGGTGTCCATGACCCAGACTTTCATCGACACCCTGGTGGTATGCACCATGACCGCGCTGGTGATTCTCACCGCCACGCCCTGGCTGGAAGGTGCCAAGGCCGATGTCCTCACCAGTCTGAGCTTTGCCCAGAGCCTGGGTCAGGGGGGCACGCTGGTGGTGGCCCTGGCCACCGCCCTGTTCGCCTATTCCACCCTGCTCGGCTGGAGCTATTACGGTGAGCGCGCGGTGGAGTATCTCGCGGGACCCCGGGTGGTACGTCCCTATCGTGTGGTGTTCGTGGTGGTGGTGATGGTGGGCGCCATGCGCGAGCTGGACTTCGTGTGGAATTTCTCCGACCTCATGAACGGCCTCATGGCGATTCCCAATCTGATTGCCCTGTTGCTGCTGGCGCGGGTGGTCAAGGCGGAGAGCGAGCGTTATTTCGGAGGCAGATGATGCGCAGTCACTGGAGCAACCGCTGGGCCTTCATCATGGCCACCGCAGGTTCCGCGGTGGGCTTGGGCAATGTCTGGAAATTCCCCTATCTGGCGGGCACCAACGGTGGTTCGGCCTTCGTGTTGGTGTATCTCGCCTGCGTTCTGCTCATCGGCCTGCCCCTGCTCATGACGGAGATCATGCTGGGACGCCGGGCGCAGAAAAATCCCGTGGACGGCATGGCGGCGCTCGCCCGGGAAGCGGGCGCGAGCCCCCTTTGGCGCTATCTCGGCCTCATGGGAGTGGTGGCGGGTGTGCTCATCCTCGGCTATTACAGCGTGGTGGCGGGCTGGGTGGTGGCCTACGGTGTGCGTGCGGCCTACACCGGTTTTGCCGGCCTCAATGCCCAAGGGGCCGCCGCCTTGTTCGAGACCTTCCTGTCGCGGCCCGGTGAGCTCGTGCTGTGGCATACCGTGTTCATGGCACTCACCATGGTGGTGGTGGCCCATGGAGTCACCTCGGGGCTGGAGCGGGCCAACAAGGTGATGATGCCGGGCCTTGTGTTTGCCCTGCTCATTCTCCTGGGCTACAGCCTGGCCGTAGGCGACGTGGGCCGTGCCCTGGCGTTCCTGTTCACGCCGGATTTCTCCAAGATCACTCCGGCGGCGGTGCTCGATGCCATGGGCCAGGCCTTCTTTTCGCTCTCCATCGGCATGGGGGCGATCATGGTCTATGGCTCCTACCTGCAGCGCCATGTGTCCATCGCGCGTGCCGCGGGCTACGTGGTGGCCGCGGATACCGGCATCGCCGTTCTGGCAGGCATCGTGGTGTTCGCCCTGGTTTTCGCCCACGGTGGACAGCCGGCTTCCGGTCCCGGCCTGGTGCTCCAGATCCTCCCCGTGGCCTTCGGTCAGATGCCCGGGGGTCAGCTTTTCGCCGTGGTGTTCTTCATCCTCCTCCTGTTCGCAGCGTGGACCTCGTCCATTTCCCTGGTGGAGCCGGCCGTGGCGTGGCTGACGGAAACCACGCGGCTCACGCGCAAGCAGGCCGCCCTCGGGGTGGGAATGCTGGTGTGGCTGCTGGGGGTGGGTGCGGCCCTTGCCTTCAACGTGGGCAAGGATTACAAGATTCTTGGGTTCAATTTCTTCGATGCCCTGGACAATGTCACGGCGAAGATCATGCTGCCCCTGGGGGGGCTGCTGATGGCAGTGTTTGCGGTGTGGGTGATGCACGCTGCCCACGCCCAGGAGGAACTCGCCCTCAAGGCGCGCGGCTATCGTCTCTGGCTGGTTACCACCCGCTGGATCGCGCCGGCGGGCATCATCCTGGTCTTCCTCAATTCGCTGGATCTGTTGCCCGTGGCCCGGAGCTGAAACGAAAAAGCCGGCGCAAGGCCGGCTTTTTCGCTGCGTCGTCCCGTGTTATTTGAGGGAGAGCACCCATTGCACGATGGCCTTGACGTCGCCATCGGGCACCTGGGGGTTGGGCGGCATGGGCACCGAGCCCCACACGCCGGAGCCGCCCTTCTTCACCTTGTCGATGAGATGGGCCTCGGCGGTCTTGTCTCCCTTGTACTTGGCGGCCACGTCCTTGTAGGCCGGACCCACCACTTTCTTGTCCACCTGATGGCAGCTCATGCAGGCGTATTTTTGCGCCAGGGCCTGCCCGTCGGCGGCCAGGGCGGGCGCGCCGGCCAGGACACCGGCGGTGGCGAGGGCGATGAGGCTGTATTTCATGATGTCTCCTTGTCGGACTGGTGAAAACCGGGTTTGCCAATGTTAGCCAAGCGAACAGGCTTTGCAAAGCCGCAGGACTTGCTCGAAGTCAAACTGGGCTGCCAGGCATTCAACGCCCCGGCACACCCAGGCGTTGACAGTGGGGCTCTCCGGCCGGTTCAAGGGTGGCGGCAGCGAGGCCAGTCCGTTGGGCAGGGGGAACACCCGGGCGCGCGGCGCCTGGCGCGCCAAACGTCGCGTCCAGTCGGCCACCTCCCCCGCCGGGCCCCGGAGCAGGACCAGGGGCGGGGGATCCAGTTCGTCCTCCAGGGCCATCAGGAGCGTGGGTAAGCCCTCGGGCTGGTGGGCGATGGGCGCGGCGAAGGCCTCGAGGGCGCGCCGCGCCGCCTCGAGGTAACGCGCCTCGCCCAGCAGGTGGCCCAGGAGCTGCAGGGCGCGTACCGCCACCCCGTTGCCCGAGGGCGTGGCCTGGTCATAGCCGGGCTTGGGCCGGTGGATGAGGGGTTCGTGGTCGTGGCTGGTGAAGAAAAAGCCGCCGCCGGCATCCTGGAAGCGGGCCAGCAGGGCCTCTGCGAGCATCCGGGCGAAGGCCAGATCCTCCGCGCGCCAGCCCGTCCGGAGGCATTCCAGAAGGCCCCAGAGCAGGAAGGCATGGTCGTCCAGGTAGGCATTGAGCCTGGCCCCGTCCTTCCACACGGCGCACAGCCGCCCCGCCGGCAGCATGTGGTCGCGCAGGAAATCCACGGCCCGCCACGCCCGCTCAAGCCAGTCGGGACGGTCCAGGAGCCGGGCGGCCCGCGCCAGCCCGCCGATCATGAGGCCGTTCCAGGTGGTGAGGATTTTGTCATCCCGCCCGGGTGGCACGCGCCGGTTTCTTGTCGCGAACAGCTTGGCCCGGGCGCTGGCGAGCAGCTGGCCGGCATGGGGCTCGTCCAGCCCCAGCGCCCGCGCGACCTGGGACACGGGGCGGGCAATGAGCAAATGCCAGGCCCGGCCTTCGAAATTCGGTGCGTCCTCCAGGCCATAATGCGCCGCGGCCACGGCGTATTCTTCCGGTGTGAGCACCCGCTTCGCCTCTTCCGGAGTCCAGACGTAGAAGCGCCCTTCCTCGTGCTCGGAGTCGGCAGCCAGCGCAGCGTAGAACGCCCCCTGGGGATGGGTCATTTCCCGCGCGAGCCAGTCCACCGTGGCCTCGCACACGCTGCGCCAGCGGGGGTTGCCGGTGAGGGCATGGCCCTGGGCGTACAGGCCAAGGAGCGGCCCGTTGTCGTAGAGCATTTTCTCGAAGTGGGGGATGGCCCAGCGGGCATCCACGCTGTAGCGGAAGAAGCCGCCCCCGAGCTGGTCGAACAGTCCGCCCTGTTCCATTTTCTCCAGGGTGAACAGGGCCATATCCCGCAGACGCCCGCCCCGGGTGAGGGCAAACTCCAGTTCCGCGGGCCGGGGGAATTTGGGCGGGGGGCTGAAACCGCCCCAGGTGGGGTCGAAGGCACCCGCCAGGGCGTCGGCGGCGGCCGACAGGGGCTCCGGTGTGAGGGCTTGCTCGCTCCCTTCGCCGCCGCCAGGCTCGAAAGCCGCGAGCAGCCCGCGGTTCTGGCTGACGATCTCGTCCCGATGCTGGTGGTAGAAGCGGGCCACCTGGGGCAGCAGGTCCATCAGTCCCGGCAGGCGATGACGCGGGTACTTGGGAAAATAGGTTCCCGCGAAGAAGGGTATCTGCTCGGGGGTGAGAAAGACCGTGAGGGGCCAGCCTCCGCTGCGGCCCGTGAGCACCGCGTGGGCGGCCTGATAAATGTGGTCGAGGTCCGGCCGCTCTTCCCGGTCCACCTTGATGTTCACGAAATGGGCGTTCATGAGCGCCGCCACCTCGGGGTCGGCGAAGCACTCCTGGGCCATGACATGGCACCAGTGGCAGGCGGAATAACCGATGGAGAGCAGGATGGGCCGGTCCAGCCGACGCGCGAGAGCGAGTGCTTCCTCACCCCAGGGATACCAGTCTACGGGGTTGTCGGCATGCTGGAGCAGGTAGGGGCTGGTTTCCCGGGCGAGGCGGTTGGGCATGGGCGTTCCGGATGGGGCGGTCGGGGGCCGTGGGACCGGCGGCCTCCAGCCTAGCACAATCCCGACTGCTGCGCTCGGCTATTGCGGCGTCTCGAACAGGCCGTTGCGGGCGAAGGTCCACAGCAGGCGTGCGCAGGCTACGGTAATTTCCTCGGGCGTGAACTCGGGCCAGCGGTCACCCATCGCGGAAGCCAGGGCCGGCAGGTCGTGTTCCCCGTCGCACAGCAGGGCCAGGGCGCGCCCGGCCTCGTCCAGCTCCAGGGCGCTGTGGCGGATCCCGGCGGGGGCGAGGCCATGGCTGATCTGCCAGCGCGCCAGGGCATGGAGGCGCGGGCGCGGGCCGGGCTCAACCGGCCAATCCTGGGCCTGGGGGGCGAGGCCTACCAAACGCCAGCCGGCCAGGGCAGCGAGTTCCGTGGCAAGGCGCGTCGGCTCCTCCGCGAGCCCGGGCGCGCCGTGGGTAGCCACCACCGCCCGGGCCGTCGCGGCCAGTTCCCCATAGGGCAGCGCCGAGGGGAAACGCTCGCTGAGCACCATCAGCGCCGCCTTGGTCAGAGGGTGGCTGACCTGGAAGGGCGTGCGGGTGGCAGTGCGGAAGGTCTGGGGTGTGTCCCGGGTGAGGTCCAGTTCCTCGTCGGAACCCACGTCCGCGAACAGGGAGAGCTCTGTGATGCGGCCCGGATCGAGGACGGCTTCGCCCGCCGCCCCGGGGGTGAGCAGGCTGCGCCGGAAGGGGCGCAGGGCGAGGAAGTCGTAATACTGCAGGCGGCGCTCCTGGGGATAGTCGGCCACTGCCGCGCGGGCCTTGGCGTCGAGCCCCTGGCCCAGGTCGGCGGCGAATTCGGCGTCCCCCACGTAGGAAAGCCCCGCCTGCCGGGCCTGTTCCAGGAAGGCCGTAAACAGCACGGGCTCGTTCTCGGCTTCCAGATACTCGTGGTAGAGATAGCCCGCCGGCGCACTGCGCAGGTAGGCGAGTTCCTGGGCCACGAGCCGGGCATCCGGAGCCTCCAGGGCGGCGAAGGCGGGCGCCATGCGTTCCAGGAATTCCTGCGCCAGGGCCAGGCGCGCCCGGGGATGGCGGGCGCTCCCCACATGATGGAGCAGCATGTCCCGCACCATGGCCCGGGCCCGCCAGCCGGGCAGGGTGTTGTAGCTCACGTAGGCGATGCCGCCCGGGGCCGTCACGCCGGCGATGAGATCCAGCAGCCGGGCGCGCAGGGCCTGGGGCACCCAGGAGTACAGCCCGTGGGCAATGACGAAATCGAAGCGTCCCAGGTCGGTGAGCCCCGCCGCCACATCCCGATGCAGCAGCCTGACGTTGGCAAGCCCCAGGGCGGCGATGAGTGCGCTGCCGTCTTCCACCTGACGCTGCGACAGGTCCACCCCCACGTAGTCATTGCCGGGGCGGTAGAAGGCCATGGGAATGAGATTGCCGCCGCTGGCTGCGCCCAGCTCCAGCACCCGGCAGCCTTCCACCGGGGGCGGGGTGAGCCCCGCCAGCCGGGCCGCTGCCGCCAGCGCGTCCGGATGGGTGGCGGGGATGGGGATGCTCTCGTAGGGGATGAGGTCGTAGCTTTCCAGGGTGGGCGCGTCCACCATGGTGGGGGGTACGCTCATTCGGCGATCAGGGCGCGCAGGGTCTTCACGATGTCCGGATGGTCGAACTCCCGCCCCCCCATGGCCCGATACGCGATGCGCCCCTGCTTGTCCACCACGAAGCTGGAGGGCAGTCCCTTCACGCCCCAGGCGGCACCGCTCTTGCCCTCGTGGTCGAGGAGGATGGGGAAGGTGGGCGCGGGATCGAGCTGGCCGGTGAAGGTGAACACCAGATCGAAGCTTTCCATCTGGTCCACGGCGAGAATGGCGAAGGGCGCGTCCTTCAGGGTCTGGTGCAGGCGTTCCAGGGAGGGCATCTCCCGCCGGCAGGGCGGGCACCAGGTGGCCCAGAAGTTGACCAGCACCACCTTGCCCCGATAGTCCGACAGACGCACCAGCTTGCCGTCCAGATCCTTGAAGGCGAAATCCGGCGCCGCCGGCCGCGGTTTCACGGGCGTGAGCCGGGCGGTGAGTTCCGGCAGCTGCGTCTGGGCCTGGACGGCCGCAACGAACAGGGCGGCGAGGGCGATGCTAGCGCAGGCCAGAGCCCTGCGGACATTCCAGGTTTTCCAGCTTGCCGGTGTAGGTCTTGCCATGTTGCCTCCAGGTGTAGATCAGGTCGAAACGGGTGCCGGGGGGGATCTTTGGCGTGGTGAACCCCTGCGCCCAGTCGCCGACGTCGAATTCGATGTCGTCGGGCAGGATGGAATAGCTGAAGTCCGCCCCCAGCTTCTTCCACACCGCGATCCACTCCGACTTGGTGCGCAGCCGGTGTTTCCGGCCATCTCGGGTCACGTAGCGCCATTCCGCCACGCGGTAGGACAGGGGCGCGTCGGATTCGTTGCGCGCCACCGTGCCGAAGATGCAGTAGCCTTTCATGCTGGCGTAGATCGAAGGCGGCAGGTCGCGCGAGGCGTAGGTGGCCTCCACGAACTCGGGTAAAAGCTGGATGAGCTCCAGGCTGAAGCCCCGGTCCACCTTTTTCCAGCTCTTGAGTCCCGTTTCCGGGTTGACCATTTCCACCTGTTGCGCTGCCCACGGGCTGCCCGAGAGGGCGAGCAGCATGGCAAGCATCACGCCACGCATGGCCGTCACCTCCGCTTCAACTGGCTGACGTCGCGCACGGCGCCCTTGGCGGCGGACGTGGTGAGTGCCGCATAGGCCTCGAGCGCCGCCGACACGATGCGATGGCGGGCCGCCGGCTGCCAGGCCTTGGCGCCCCGCGCTTCCATGACCGCGCGGCGGCGCGCCAGTTCTTCGTCGCTCACCTTGAGGTGGATGCGCCGGTTTGGGATGTCGATCTCGATGATGTCGCCTTCTTCCACCAGCCCGATGGTGCCGCCTTCCGCGGCTTCCGGCGAGACATGACCGATGGACAGCCCGGAGGTGCCGCCGGAAAAGCGGCCGTCGGTGACCAGGGCACACAGCTTGCCCAAGCCCTTGGATTTCAGATAGGAGGTGGGATAGAGCATCTCCTGCATGCCGGGACCGCCGCGCGGCCCCTCGTAGCGGATGATCACCACATCACCCGGCTTGATCCGGTCTCCCAGGATGGCCTCGACCGCATCCTCCTGGCTTTCGAAAATGCGTGCCGGCCCGGAGAAGGTGAGGATGCTCTCGTCCACCCCGGCGGTTTTCACGATGCAGCCGTCTTCCGCCAGGTTGCCGTAGAGCACGGCCAGCCCGCCGTCCCTGGAATAGGCATGGGCCACGTCCCGCACGCAGCCGTTGGCCACGTCGGTATCCAGGCTGTCGTAGCGCTTGCTCTGGGAAAAGGCCACGGTGGTGGGCACGTTGCCGGGCGCGGCCCGGTAGAACTCCAGCACCTTTTCGTCGCGGGTGCGGCGGATGTCCCAGTGTTCCAGGGCGTCACCCAGGCTGGCGCTGTGCACCGTGGGCACGTTGCGGTGGATGAGGCCCGCGCGGTCCAGCTCGCCGAGGATGCGCATCACGCCGCCGGCCCGGTGCACATCCTCCATGTGGTAGTCGGGGGTGGCGGGAGCCACCTTGCACAGGTTGGGCACCTTGCGCGACATGCGATCGATGTCCTTCATGGTGAAATCCACGCCCGCTTCCCGCGCCGCCGCCAGCAGGTGCAGCACGGTATTGGTGGAACCGCCCATGGCGATGTCCAGGGCGATGGCATTTTCGAAGGCCTCGAAGGTGGCGATGGAACGGGGCAGCACGCTGGCATCGTCCCGTTCGTACCAGGCGCGCGCCAGCGCCACGATGAGGCGCCCCGCCTCGACGAACAGGCGCCTGCGGTCGGCATGGGTGGCCACCAGGGAACCGTTGCCCGGCAGGGAAAGGCCCAGGGCCTCGGTGAGGCAGTTCATGGAGTTGGCGGTGAACATGCCGGAGCAGGAACCACAGGTGGGGCAGGCGGAACGCTCCGTGATCTGCACGTCTTCGTCGCTCTCCTGGGGGTTGGCGGCCGCCACCATGGCGTCCACCAGATCCAGCTTGACCATCTTTCCGTGCAGCAGCGCCTTGCCTGCCTCCATGGGGCCGCCGGAGACGAACACCGTGGGGATGTTGAGGCGCAGGGCGGCCATGAGCATGCCCGGGGTGATCTTGTCACAGTTGGAAATGCACACCAGGGCATCGGCACAGTGGGCGTTCACCATGTATTCCACGCTGTCGGCGATCAACTCGCGGGACGGCAGGGAATAGAGCATGCCGCCGTGGCCCATGGCGATGCCGTCATCCACGGCGATGGTGTTGAACTCCTTGGCCACCCCGCCGGCTTTTTCGATCTCGGCCGCCACCAGCTGACCCAGATCCCGGAGATGCACGTGTCCCGGCACGAACTGGGTGAAGGAATTGGCGATGGCGATGATGGGCTTGTCCCAGTCGGTTTCCTTCATGCCGGTGGCGCGCCACAGGGCGCGCGCGCCGGCCATGTTGCGGCCGTGGGTGGTGGTCCAGGAACGATAGCGCGGCATGCTCTTCTCCAAAGACGGGGACGCCCGCGGCTGCGGGCGTCGGCAGGACAGGGCAGTTCAGTATAATCGCCGATTCTAAACAAAACCGGCCCCCCCTGCATGTTGGTCCATCCCCAGTTCGATCCCGTCGCCCTCCATCTCGGTCCCCTGGCCATTCGCTGGTACGGGCTCATGTATCTGCTCGCCTTCGTCTTCGTGCTGCTGCTGGGGCGCTGGCGGATCCGGCACCAGCCCTGGACCGGCTGGAACGAGAAAATGCTGGACGACGTGCTCTTCTACGGTGTGCTGGGCGTGGTGCTGGGCGGCCGCCTCGGCTATGTGTTTTTCTACAAGCCGGCGGAGTACCTGGCCGATCCCCTGGCCATCCTGCGCGTCTGGGAAGGCGGCATGAGCTTCCACGGCGGCTTTCTCGGCGTGGTGCTGGCCATGCTGATCTTCGCCCGGCGCCACGATCTGCCGTGGCTGGCCGTCACCGATTTCATCGCGCCGCTCGTGCCCCTGGGGCTGGGTGCCGGGCGCATCGGCAACTTCATCAACGGGGAGTTGTGGGGCCGTCCCGCCAACGTGCCCTGGGCCATGATCTTTCCCCAGGTGGACGCCACCCCACGGCATCCCTCCCAGCTCTACGAATTCGCCCTGGAAGGCCTCGCGCTGTTTGCCATCCTGTGGTGGCTCGCGCGCCAACCCCGGCCCCGGGGCATGCTGTCCGCGGCCTTCCTCCTGGCCTATGGCAGCTTCCGTTTCCTGGTGGAATTCACCCGCGAGCCGGACCGCTTCCTGGGCACCCTGGCCCTGGGGCTGTCCATGGGCCAGTGGCTGTCGCTGCCCATGATACTGGCGGGGCTTGTGCTTTGGGTCTGGTCGCGCCGCGCCTGACAGCGCGCACGAAAAAGCCGGCGCAAGGCCGGCTCCTTCGGGGGCGCGGGCGCCTTCAGGGGCGAATGTAGGTCCAGCCCGCGCGCTGCTTCTCGCCGATTTCCAGCACGCCGGCCTTGACCACGGCCACGCCCGGCACCAGGTCTTCTTTCTGCACTTTCATGCCCTTCATGGTGTTGCCGCAGGCCACCACCTTCACGCCATCCTTGAGGGCATCCTGGATGCGGTTGGCCACTTCCGACTCCGCCTTGAGCATGTTTAGCCCCGGTCCGTAGGCCACGATTTCCACCTCGGCCTTGTCCGCGCCCAGATCCTTCTGCACGTTCTTGGCATTGTTGAGGGCCAGATTCCATTTCGCCGGATCATTGTCGCTGACCTGGATCACGAAGCCCGGCTTTTCCGGTTTCGCGGCCTGCTGGGCGCAGCCGGCGAAAGCCAGCACCGCCAGCGCAACGAAAAATGACCGCGCAACGCGGCCCGCCCAAGTGTGATGGTTTTGCATGGTTGTCTCCTGTTCAAAAAGCGCCGACCTGGCGCGGCTCTTATCTTAGCAGAGGACACGGCCCTGCCATTTACGCCCGCTCCCTTTGCCCCTAAAATGGCGCCTTCGCGTGGGGCGGTAGCTCAGCTGGGAGAGCGTCGCGTTCGCAATGCGAAGGTCGGGAGTTCGATCCTCCTCCGCTCCACCACCTTCCCCAAAGCCGGCCTGGTGCCGGTTTTTCATTTCGGGCCCGTCCCGGGGGAGGCGTGCGCCGCCCCCTTATTTTCAGGCTGCCGGGGCTTGTATCCCGCTTTCGCTGTGCTAGCATTGGCCCAGCGCTTTTTCCCCCAACCCACAAGGAGACAATATGGCCAAGGCCGCTGCACCCGCGAAAGCACCCACGAAGACCGAAATCATCGCCCACATCGCCCAGGAAGCCGGCATCACCAAGAAGCAGGCCGGTGCCGCGCTGGCCGCGCTCCAGAGCATGGCCGGCAAGGCCCTGAAAAAAGGCGGTGTGTTCATGATCCCGGGCTTCGTGAAGGCCAAGGTGGTGGTCAAACCCGCTACCAAGGCGCGCAAGGGCATCAATCCCTTCACCAAGGAGGAGATGGTGTTCAAGGCCAAACCCGCCCGCAAGGTGGTCAAGGTCCAGGCCCTCAAGACCCTCAAAGACATGGTCTGAGTCGCTCAGACCGGGCGACAGGGACGCCGGGACCCAGCGGGGTGCCCCGGCGTTTTTGTTTGCGGCATGCCCATGGAAAAACCATGACCCGCCGACTGATGGCGATCCTTTGGCTTGCGCTTCTGGCGGCCTGCGCGACCCCGCCGCGCCACCAGACCGTGAAGGAATACGTGGCGCCGCCCGGGGCCCAGGCCTGTGTGGACGACTGCGCACGCCGCCGCGACACCTGTGAGGCGGATTGTGCCCAACGCTATCAGGCCTGTCGTGATGCCCTGCTGCCCGAGGTGCGGGCCCGGTACGCGCAGCGTCTGGAGGCGTATCAAAACGCTTTGGCCGCTTACCGTTGGGAGCTGGAACGCTACCGCATGGAGCTGATGCTGGGCTGGGGCTACTGGCCCCCCTACTGGGGATGGTGGGGTGGCGTGCCCCCCTTTCCGCCACCGCCTCCGCCTGCGGCGCCCACCCTGGAGCAGGAGCTGGAACGCCTGAGCCGGGAACGCTGCGACCACGACTGCGGTTGCGAGACCGCCTATGATGCCTGCTTTAAGGCCTGCGGCGGCAGCATCCGCCATGAGACCCGCTGTGTCGCCGGCTGCGGGGGCAAACCGTGAGGCGGGGTTTCCGGCGCCATCAACCGCCGGCGAGGGTCTTCTCGATGCGCCGGGCGAATACGGTCATTTCCCTGGCTGCCTGCTTGTCGCCCTTTTTCTCCGCCGCCTCGATGCCCTGGCGGTAGGCAGCGAGCGCGTCCTCGAGCTGCCCTGCCTGGGCCAAGGCCTTGCCCAGGAGCTTCCAGGCGGCGGAATAACCCGGGTCGAAGGCAAGCGCCGCGCGCAAATGGGCAACTGCCTCCAGCGGCCGGTCGAGTTTCAGATACTCGTTGCCCAGACCGAAGCGCAGCAGGGCGTTGTCCTTGCCGCTGGCCAGCATTTTTTCCAGGTTTTCCAGGGCGGGGCTCACCATGGCGGGGGCTCCCTGCGGGTATAATCCGCGTTTCGCACCAGACATTTAAGCGTACCCATGCAGCCCCATTATTCCCCCCGCGAGATCGAAGCTCAAGTCCAGGCCGAGTGGGAGTCCTCCGGCGCCTTCATTGCCCGGGAAGATCCCACCAAGCCCAAGTACTACTGCCTGTCCATGTTTCCCTACCCTTCCGGGAAGCTGCACATGGGGCACGTGCGCAACTACACCATCGGTGATGTGCTGGCGCGCTTCCACCGCATGCGGGGCTACAACGTGATGCAGCCCATGGGCTGGGATGCCTTTGGCCTGCCCGCGGAAAACGCGGCCATGGCCAGCGGTGTCGCCCCCGCGCGCTGGACCTACGACAACATCGCCTACATGAAGCAGCAGCTCAAGCGTCTGGGCTTCGCCATCGACTGGACGCGCGAGGTGACCACCTGCCGGCCCGAGTATTACCGCTGGAACCAATGGCTGTTTTTGCGCATGCTGGAAAAGGGCATCGCCTACCAGAAGACCGGCCTGGTCAACTGGGACCCGCTGGACCAAACGGTGCTCGCCAACGAGCAGGTGATCGAGGGGCGCGGCTGGCGCACCGGCGCCGTGGTGGAAAAGCGCGAGATCCCCATGTATTACCTCGCCATCACGCGCTATGCCGAGGAGCTCCTCGCCGAGCTGGATCATCTGCCCGGCTGGCCCGAGCAGGTGAAGCTGATGCAGAAGAACTGGATCGGCAAGAGCCACGGTGTGCGGGTGGGCTTTCCCTACACCCTGCCGGATGGCAGCCGGGACGTCCTGTGGGTGTTCAGCACCCGTGCCGACACCCTGATGGGGGCGACCTACGTGGCGGTGGCGGCGGAACACTCCCTGGCGGCGCAGGCGGCGCGCCGGGACGCGCGGCTCGCCGCCTTCATCGAGGAATGCCGCAAGGGAGGCGTGACCGAGGCCGAGATCGCCACCCAGGAAAAGAAAGGCATGCCCACGGGTTTCACCGTTACCCATCCCCTCACCGGCGAGGCGCTGCCGGTGTGGGTGGCCAACTACGTGCTGATGGGCTATGGGGAGGGCGCGGTGATGGCGGTCCCGGCCCACGACGAGCGCGACTACGAGTTTGCCACCAAATATGGCCTGCCCGTCCGGGTGGTGATCGAGCCCCTGGAGGGCGGTCCCACGCCGCTGCCCTTCGTGGAACACGGGCGCTGCGTCAATTCCGGCAAGTACGACGGCCTTGGCTTCGAGCAGGCGGTGGATGCCATCGCCGCCGATCTGGCCGCCAGGGGGCTCGGCGAGAAGAAGGTCACCTGGCGCCTGCGCGACTGGGGCATTTCCCGCCAGCGCTACTGGGGTACGCCCATCCCCATCATCCATTGCGAAACCTGCGGCGAGGTGCCGGTCCCGGATGACCAGTTACCCGTGCTGCTGCCGGAAGACCTGATTCCGGACGGCTCGGGCAATCCGCTGGCGAAGAGCGAAGCCTTCCTGCGCTGCACCTGCCCGAAATGCGGCAAGCCTGCGCGGCGCGAGACCGACACCATGGACACCTTCGTGGACTCCTCCTGGTATTTCCTGCGCTACTGCAGCCCGGATGCGCAGACCATGGTGGATGCCCGCGCCGACTACTGGATGCCCGCCGACCAATACATTGGCGGCATCGAGCATGCCATCCTGCATCTGCTCTATTCCCGCTTCTGGACCAAGGTCATGCGCGACCTGGGCCTGACGCGCCTGTCCGAGCCGTTCGCGAACCTGCTCACCCAGGGCATGGTGCTCAACCACATCTTCTTCCGCAGGACGGAGAAGGGGGGCATCACCTATTTCGCGCCGGAGGAAGTGGAGGTGCGCCGCGACGACAAGGGCGCCATCATCGGCGCGGTGGCGCGTGCCGACGGCCAGCCCGTGGAATACGGCGGCATCGGCACCATGTCCAAGTCCAAGAAGAACGGCGTCGATCCCCAGGCCCTGATCGACCAGTACGGCGCCGACACCGCACGCCTGTTCATGATGTTCGCCGCGCCCCCGGAGAATACCCTGGAGTGGTCTGATGCCGGCGTGGAGGGTGCCTGGCGCTTCCTCAACCGGCTCTGGAAACTGGTGTATGCCCATGTGCAAAAGGGCGTGGTGCCCGCCTATGCCGGCGGGGAGCTTTCACCTGCCCTCAGGGAGCTGCGCCGCCAGGTGCACGCCACCCTGCAGAAGGTCACGGACGACATCGGCCGGCGCAAGACCTTCAACACTGCCATCGCCTCGGTGATGGAACTGGTGAACGCCCTCGGCAGGGTCACGGACGACTCGGCGCCGGCCCGGGCGGTGATGCAGGAGGCACTGGAACTGGTCGCCCACATGCTCTGGCCCATCGTGCCCCACATCTGCGAAGCCCTTTATCGCGAGCTGCGTCCCGGCGCGAGCCTCACCCATGCCCGCTGGCCGGAGCCCGATGCCAGCGCCCTGGTGCAGGAGGAAATCGAGCTGGTGGTGCAAGTAAACGGCAAGCTCAGGGGCCAGATCCGGGTGCCGCGCGAGGCGGACCGGGAGACCATCGAGGCCCTGGCCCGCGCCAATCCCAACGTGCAGAAGTTCATCGCCGGGCAGACCATCCGCAAGGTGGTGGTGGTGCCGGGCCGGCTGGTGAACATCGTGGCGGGGTGATCATGTTGCGCCGCGCCCTCGGCCTGGGCCTGCTGTGCCTGCTCGCCGCCTGCGGTTTCCAGCTGCGCGGCGCGGCAACCCTGCCCTACCAGAGCCTCTACATCGAAAACGCCGGTCCGGAAATGGGGGTGGAACTGGCGCGCGCCATCCGCACCAGCGAAACCCGCGTGGTGGACGACCCAGCCCAAGCCCAGGCCGTGCTCCAGGTCCTCTCCCAACAGCGGGAGAAGCAGATCCTCTCCATCAGTGGTGCGGGTCGCGTGAGCGAATACCGGCTCCTGTACCGCGTCGCCTTCCGCGTACGCGATGCGGCAGGCCGGGAACTGCTGCCTGCGCAGACCATCGAGCTGCGGCGCGAGCTCACCTATGACGCGTCGCGCGCCCTGGCCAAGGAGGCGGAGGAAGCCCTGCTCTACCGCGACATGCAAAGCGACGCCGTGCAGCAGATCGTGCGCCGGCTGGCCGCCGCCCGCCCGGGCCCCTAGCCATGCAGGTGCGGGCGGCCGACCTGCCCCGGCATCTCGCGCGCGGGCTTGCGCCCCTCTATGTCATCACGGGGGACGAGTCCCTCCTGGTGATGGAAGCGGTGGATGCCATCCGCACCGCAGCGCGCGCCCAGGGCTTTGGCGAGCGTGACGTGCTCACGGTGGAAGGCGGCTTCAAATGGA
>JBBFMG010000003.1:0-29390 GCA_037478575.1 Burkholderiales bacterium
ATAGTCAAGGGCATGCTCCTGCGCATCCTTTTCCTGCTCGGCTTCCTCGTCGCCCTGCCTGCCGCCGCCGCCCCGCGGGTGGTGGTGCTGGGCGTGGATGGCGCCATTTCTCCGGCCACCGCGGACTATGTGGTGCGGGGCATCGGCCAGGCGGAAGAGGCGGGCGCGGAGGCCGTGGTGCTGCGCTTGGATACACCGGGTGGCCTGGATTCGGCCATGCGTGACATCATCCGCAAGATCCTCGCCGCCCGGGTGCCCGTCATCGTCTGGGTGGGGCCGGAAGGTGCCCGCGCGGCCAGTGCCGGGACTTACATCCTCTATGCCGCCCACGTGGCGGCCATGGCGCCGGCCACCAACCTGGGGGCGGCCACGCCGGTGGCCATCGGCGGGCCGGAGCCCTCCGCCCCGCCGGGCAGGGAAAAGGAAGGCAAGCCCGCGGAGCCTTCCGCCATGGCGAAGAAGCAGGTGCACGATGCCGCCGCCTACATCCGCGGGCTGGCCCAGTTGCGGGGCCGCAATGGAGAATGGGCGGAGCGCGCGGTGCGCGAGGCGGTGAGCCTGTCCGCGGAGGAAGCCCTGAAGGAAAAGGTGATCGACCTGATGGCGGCCGACCTGCCATCCCTGCTCGCTGCAGTGGATGGACGCAGGGTGAGAATCGGGGAGACCGAACGGCCCCTCGCCACGCGCAACGCCGTGCTGGAAACCCGCGAGCCTGACTGGCGCACCCGTTTTCTGGCGGTGATTACGGATCCCGGTGTGGCCTACATTCTGCTGCTCATCGGCATGTATGGCCTGTTCTTCGAGTTTTCCAATCCCGGCTTCGGGGTGGCGGGGGTGGCGGGCGCCATTTGTCTCCTGCTCGCCCTGTTCGCCTTCCAGCTGCTGCCCATCAGCTATGCGGGCCTGGCGCTGATCCTGCTGGGGGTGGGACTGCTCATCGCGGAAGTGTTCGTGCCCAGTTTCGGTGTGCTGGGTCTGGGGGGCATCGTCGCCTTCGTTGCCGGCTCGGTGATGCTCATGGACCGGGAGGTGACCGGCTCGGCGGTGCCCCTGAGTTTGATCATTGCCTTTACCGTGGCCACGGCCGCCTTCATCCTGGTGGTGGGACGCATGGCCCTGGCCTCGCGCAAAAAGCCGGTGGTCAGCGGCCGCGAGGAATTGATCGGGGCCGAAGGGGAAGTGGTCGAGGTGAAAGAGGGCCTCGTCTGGGTGCGCGTCCATGGCGAGCTGTGGCGTGCCCGCTGCGATGCGCCCCTCGTGCCGGGACAGCGGGTGAGGGTGCAGGCGATGGATGGCCTGACGCTGAAGGTGCAGGGAATTCCCATCTGATTCAAGGAGACAACCCATGATGGAACTCGTATTCGGCTCCGGCTGGCTGCTCATTCTGGTCATTGCTTTTCTCGTGTCCGCCCTCAAGGTGCTGCGGGAATACGAGCGCGGCGTGGTGTTCATGCTGGGCCGCTTCTGGAAGGTGAAGGGGCCCGGTCTGGTGATCGTGATTCCCGGCATCCAGCAGATGGTGCGCGTGGATTTGCGCACCATCGTCATGGACGTGCCCAGCCAGGACGTGATCTCCCGCGACAACGTGTCGGTGAAGGTGAACGCGGTGGTGTATTTCCGCGTGGTGGACCCGGCCAAGGCCATCATCCAGGTGGAGGACTACCTCTCGGCCACCAGCCAGCTTGCCCAGACCACCCTGCGCGCGGTGCTGGGCAAGCACGAGCTGGACGACATGCTGGCGGAGCGGGAACGCCTCAACCTGGACATCCAGACCGTGCTGGACCAGCAGACCGATGCCTGGGGCATCAAGGTGTCCAATGTGGAGATCAAGCATGTGGACATCGACGAGTCCATGGTGCGGGCCATCGCCAAGCAGGCGGAAGCGGAGCGGGAGCGGCGTGCCAAGGTCATCCATGCCGAAGGCGAGCTGCAGGCCTCGGAGAAGCTGGCCCAGGCGGCGGAGGTGCTGGCGCGCCAGCCGGCGGCCATCCAGCTGCGTTATCTCGAGACCCTCACCACCATCGCCGCAGACAAGAATTCCACCATCGTCTTTCCCCTGCCCATCGAGTTGCTGAATGCCATCCTGGGCAGGAAACCCTGACGCGGGGCGGGCCAAAATATTTTGATCGCCGGGGGATGCTCGGGCTGCTATAGGTTGGTTGAGGGCGGGATTTTCCGCCCCGCTTCCCAAGGAGTTTGCCCATGCTGACCTTCGACGCCCCCAACTGGACCGCCACCGACCCCCTCGCCCGCGACCAGCAACCCAGCCACCGGCTGCACGAGCCGGCACAGATCCTGTTCGACGTGGATCCCATCACCGGCGCCTCCCTCGGGGATCTGGAGGGCCTGCCCTATCTGGTGGACGGCAACGTGGTGATCTATTTCGAAACGGAAGAAACCCGGCAAATCTTCCGGGACATGCCCACCGACCATCCCCTGCGGCTGGCGGACAATCCCCTCGAGGAAGGCGAAGCCGAGGGCTGATCAGAGGTTCTCGAACACCCAGCGCAACAGCGCATCCTGGAAGGGGCGGGCGCGCGCCGCGTCCGGGTGGTTGACCAGACACACCACGATCACCTCCCGTCCGGTGGCGGTGCGCAGGTAGCCGGCGAGGGCGCGCACGTCGTCCAGGGAGCCGGATTTCAGGCGCGCCTGCCCCGCCAGGGGTTCGCCCGCATGGCGCCGGCGCAGCGTGCCGTCCAGTCCCACCAGCGGGAGCGAGGCGGCGAATTCCGGATACCAGGGCGAGCGCCGGGCGCGCGCGAGCAGGGCCGCGAGATGACGCGCACTCACGCGTGCGCTGCGGTCGAGGCCGGAGCCGTTGCCCGGCACAAGCTCCAGGAACTCGAGGCCCCGGCTCTTCAACACGGCTTCCATCGCCTGCGCCGCCTTGTCCAGGGTCGCCGGCGGGCCGAGCAGTTCCGCGCCCAGAGTGAGATAGAGCTGGCGCGCCATCACGTTGTTGCTGAACTTGTTGATGTCGCGCACCACGTCGGCCAGGGGCGCGGACTCGAAGCGGGCGATGAGTCGCGCCTCATTGGGCACCGTGCCGTCCACCACCCGCCCGCGCAGACGTCCCCCCAACTCGCCCCACAGGGCGCGGAACAGCGTCTCCCACTGGGTGTTGCCATCGAACAGGGCCAGGTGCCAGGACTGCTCGCCGCAGGCCCGGGGATAGGGCCCGCTCACCCGCACCACGATGCCCCGGCGGCCCGCTTCCACGCGGGTGGCGAGCCCATTCCTCCAGTCGGCGCAGGGGCCATCCACCGGCCTGAGGGCGTTGACCAGGGTCACGCCCGGGGCATCCACGTCCAGCGTCAGGCGCACCGTCTCCCCTTCCGGCACCAGGCTCAGGCGGCGGCTGCGGAAATTGAGCAGCAGGGCATCCGGACCTGCGTTGTAGGGCTTCAGGGGCTGGCCGTCGAAGGCGCCCGGGTCTTCGGCCGGCACGTCGAAAAAGCTGCGGTCGAGGACGAGGTCCCCCTGCACGTCACGGATGCCGCGCCCGCGCAGTTCCCGCAGCCACAGCCACAGGGTCTCCAGTGTGATGCGGGGATCGCCGTAACCCCTGACATACAGGTTGCCCTTGAGCCGCCCCCGCTCTGGCGGCCGATCCCCATACACTTCCGTGCGCCAGCGCCAGGCGGGGGTGAGGGCCTCCAGGGCGGTGAAGGTGGTGACCAGCTTGATCACCGACGCCGGGTTCATGGGGCGGTCGGCATTCAGGGCAAGCAGGGGCGCGTTCTGGCCAGGCTCCTGTACCTGGAGGGCGACTGCCGACTCCGGCAGGTCCGCGGCGGCGAGGGCCGCGGCAAGGGGCGCGGGCAGTTCGGCGGCTGAAACGGCGGAGCCAGCCCCCAGGAACCCGGCGAGCAGGCCGGTGAGGCAGAGGGCGCACAGAAAGCCACGGGAACGCACGGGTCCTGCGCCCCGGGCTGCGCGTGTCGGGCTTTTGGACTCGAACCGGCTAGCGCTGCCCCGTGAGATCCCGGACATACCAGTCCATGGCGATGCGCAGGCCATCGCGGATGGTGTGGGTCGGCTGATAGTGGAGCAGGGTGCGTGCCTTGGAAATGTCCGCCAGGGAATGGCGCACGTCGCCCGGGCGGAAGTCGCGGTACACAGGGCGCGCGTGGGCCAGGTGGGGAAAACGGGGCGCCAGCTCGGCCCGCAGCGCCTCGTAGAGCTGATTGAGACTGGTGCGTTCGCCCACTGCCACGTTGTACACCTGGTTGATGGCCGCCTCTTCTTCCGTGGTGGCGGCGAGGAGGTTGGCCTGGATGGTGTTCTCGATGTAGCAGAAGTCCCGGCTGGTTTCGCCATCGCCGTTGATGTACACCGGCTCGTTCTTGATCATGGCGGCAATCCATTTGGGAATCACCGCGGCATAGGCGCCCTCCGGATCCTGGCGCGGCCCGAAGATGTTGAAGTAACGCAGGCCGATGCTGGCCAGGCCATAGCAGCGGGCGAACACGTCGGCGTAAAGCTCGTTTACGTACTTGGTCACCGCGTAGGGGGACAGGGGCCTGCCGATCTGGTCTTCCACCTTGGGCAGCCCCGGGTGGTCACCATAGGTGGAGCTGGAGGCGGCATAGACGAAGCGTTTGACACCCGCGTCCCGGGCTGCCACCAGCATGTTGACGAAGCCGTCGATGTTGGCGGCATTGGTGAGCAGGGGATCCTCGATGGAACGGGGCACCGATCCCAGGGCCGCCTGGTGCAGCACGTATTCCACACCCTGGCAGGCTGCGCGGCAGCTATCCAGGTCCCGGATGTCGCCCTCGATGAAGCGGAAACGCCCCCATTGTTCCGGTGTGACCAATGCCTGCACCTGCTCCAGGTTGCGCCGGTGGCCGGTGGCGAAGTTGTCCAGTCCCACCACGCGCTGGTCGAGCCGCAGCAGGGCTTCCAGCAGGTTGGAGCCGATGAAGCCCGCCACCCCGGTGACGAGCCAGACGTGGGGCTTTCGCGCCAGCCGGGCGCGCACGGCCTGATACTGGGGGGCGTCCATGATTACAGCCGCCAGAAGCGGGCAAAACGGGCGCGCGCCGCGTCCGGATCGAACAGGCCCTTGACGTCGATCAGAGCACCGCGCCCGTTCACCTTGGCCCGGTAGTCGTGAAGCGGCCGCTCGGCGAACTGCCTGTGGGCCACGGCCACCACGATGGCATCGGCGGTGGGCAGCGCCTCCCAGGGTTCCAGGGTTACGCCGTATTCGTGCATCGCGTCCCGGGGATCGGCGATGGGGTCGTGCACGTGCACCTCCACGCCATAGCTTTCCAGCTCCCGGATCACGTCGATGACGCGCGAGTTGCGCAAATCCGGGCAGTTTTCCTTGAAGGTGAGCCCCAGCACCAGCACCCTGGCGCCCTTGATCTGGCTGCCGGCGGCGATCATTTCCTTCACCGTCTGCTCGGCGACATACTTGCCCATGCCGTCGTTGATGCGCCGGCCGGCCAGGATCACCTGGGGGTGATAGCCCAGCATGTCCGCCTTGTAGGTGAGGTAGTAGGGATCGACGCCGATGCAGTGACCGCCCACCAGGCCCGGGCGGAAGGGGAGGAAGTTCCACTTGGTGCCTGAGGCGCGCAGCACTTCCAGGGTGTCGATGCCGATCTTGTGGAAGATGATCGCCAGCTCGTTCATGAGGGCGATGTTCAGGTCGCGCTGGGTGTTCTCGATCACCTTGGCGGCCTCTGCCACCTTGATGCTGGAGGCGCGATGCACGCCGGCGGTGATGATGGATTCGTAGAGGGCCGCCACCTTTTCCAGGGTTTCCGGCGTGTCACCGGAGACCACCTTGAGGATGCGCGTCAGGGTGTGTTCCTTGTCACCCGGATTGATGCGCTCCGGCGAGTAGCCCACGAAGAAGTCCTGCTTCCATTTCATGCCGGATTCCCGCTCCAGAATGGGGATGCACACTTCCTCCGTGGCGCCGGGATAGACCGTGGACTCGTAAACGACGATGGCGCCCTTTTTCATGTGCCGCCCCACCGAGGTGGAGGACCCGATCAGCGGGCCGAAATCCGGCTGGTGGGCGGCGTCAACGGGGGTGGGCACCGCGACGATGATGTAGTCGCATACCGCGAGCTGGGAGGCATCGGTGGTGCAGGTGAGATGGACCGCCGCCTTCAGGTCCTCGCTGGAGACTTCACCCGTCGGATCGCAATGACGGCGGTAGTTGGCGACCTTCTCCTCCGACAGGTCCACGCCGATGGTCTGGTATTTCTTGCCGAATTCCACGGCCAGAGGCAGGCCCACGTATCCCAGACCCACCACACCCACGATGCTCATGTTGAAGATTCCCCTTTCTGCTCGAGTTTCCGACGCATTGTACCCCAGCCGGCGGGCCGGCCATGACCGCTGCATGACCGGGCCGCGGCGCGCCTATAATGGGCCCTCCCCATGACGCCGGAGGGCGGTATGCGACTTGTCCTGTTGAGCGCGCTCCTCGCCGCTGCAGCTTTCATGCCAGCCCGTGCCGATCTGGTGGAGACCATCGCCCGCGTCAAGCCCGCGGTGGTGGCCGTGGGCACCTTCCAGCCCACGCGTTCGCCCCAGCACGTGTTCCAGGGCACGGGCTTCGTCGTGGCCCAGGGCCTGTCCGTCGTCACCAATGCCCATGTGGTGCCCAAGACCCTGGATGCGGCGCGCCAGGAACGCCTGATCGTGCTGGCGGAAGTGGCGGGACGCGCCCAGGTGCGGGGCGCGCGCATCGCCCGCGTGGATTTGGCGCACGATCTCATGCTGCTTGCCATCGAGGGGCCGCCCCTGCCGGCCCTCACCCTGGGCGATGCCGCGCGCGTGCGTGAAGGCATGGAAGTGGCCTTCACCGGCTTTCCCCTGGGCATGGCGCTTGGACTGCGTCCCGTCACCCATCGCGGCATCGTCTCCGCCATCACCCCGGTGGCCACCCGCATGGGCAATGCCCGCGACCTCAGTCCCCAGGCCATCGAGCGTCTGAAGAACCCGTTCTTCGTGTTCCAGCTCGACGCCACCGCCTATCCCGGCAACAGCGGCAGCCCCCTCTACGATCCCCACACCGGCGAAGTGCTGGGCGTGCTCAACAGCGCATTCGTCAAGCAGTCCAAGGAGGCGGCCATCAGGGATCCCTCGGGCATCAGCTACGTGATCCCGGTGACCTTCGTGCGCGAGCTGCTCGAGGCGGGACCCTGAAGCTACAGTTCATCCAGGATGGCCAGGGTGCCCTTCACCAGATGGGCGATCTCGCCTTCGCCGATCACGTAGGGCGGCATGAAATAGACCGTCGTCCCCAGGGGGCGCAGCAGGAGCTCCCGGTTCAGGGCAAGCTCGAAGAAGCGGCGGGCAAAGCCCGGGCCGGCGTCTTCCACCTCGAAGGCCCAGATCATGCCCAGATGGCGGAAGTCCCGCACGCGCGGGTGGTGCGCCAGGGGTTCGGCGGCTTCGGTCAGGGTCTGGGCGAGTTTGCGGTTGGCATCGAGCACCCGGCCTTCCTCGAAGATGTGGAGCACCTCCAGCGCGGCCCGGCAGGCCAGGGGATTGCCGGTGTAGGAATGGGAATGCAGAAAGCCGCGCGTGGTTTCGTCGTCATAAAAGGCGTCATAGATCTCGTCCGTGGTGAGCACCACGGACAGGGGCAGATAGCCCCCGGTGAGGCCCTTGGACAGGCACAGGAAATCCGGCGCGATGCCCGCCTGCTCGCAGGCGAACAGGGTGCCGGTGCGGCCGAAGCCCACCGCGATCTCGTCGGCGATCAGATGCACCTGGTAGCGGTCGCACAGGGCGCGGGCCTGGCGCAGGTATTCCGGGTCATACATGCCCATGCCCCCGGCGCACTGGATGAGGGGCTCCAGAATCAGGGCGGCGGTCGTGGCATGGTGTTGGGCGAGCCAGGCGTCCAGGGCCTGGGCGGCGGCGCGGGCGTGGGCCTGCGCCGTGGTGCCCGGGGCGGCGCGCCGGAAATCCGGTGTGGGCACCTGGTGGGTGGGACGCAGCAGGGGCGCGTAGGTGGTCTTGAACAGGGGCACGTCAGTGACCGAGAGTGCCCCCAGGGTCTCGCCGTGGTAGCCGTTTTCCAGGCTCACGAAGCCGGTTTTCTCCGGTCTTCCCCGGTTCGCCCAGTAATGGAAGCTCATCTTGAGGGCGATTTCCACCGCGGAGGCGCCATCGGAACCGTAAAAGGCGTGGCCCAGCCGCCCGGGGGCGAGCTGCGCCAGCCGCTCCGACAGCTCCACCACCGGGCGGTGGCTGAAGCCGGCCAGAATCACGTGTTCCAGGCGCCTGAGCTGGTCGGCGAGGGCGGCATTGATGCGCGGATTGGCGTGGCCGAACAGGTTCACCCACCAGGAACTGATGGCGTCCAGATAGCGGCGGCCGTCGAAGTCATAAAGCCAGGGCCCCTCGCCCCGGGCGATGGGGATGATGGGCAGGGTCTCGTGCACCTTCATCTGGGTGCAGGGATGCCAGACGGCGTGGCGGCTGCGGGCAAGCCATTGGGCGTTGGACATGGCGATTCCTCGGGGTGGGCTGCCCCGATTCTAAACCGGGCGGGATTGTCTGCCGCTATCAGTCTGGCGTAGATTTTTTCCGTCTGGCAAAGGAGGACCGCGCATGGAGATCTTCCAGCGAATCGCCGCCCAGATGGCGGCCGTGGCGCTACCGCTGTACGCGGTGAGCCTCACCGCCGTGCCCCGGGCCGACACGCCGGTGCTCCTGTTCCTGCACTGGCACGGTTTCCGGCGCGCCGGCGCGCGTTCCCCCCTGCGGCCCGTGCCGGGCTCGGCGCTGCAGCTCAACGAACGCTGGCAGGCCCTGGAGGAGATCGACCGGGCCATGCTGGAGGCCGGCTGGCGCCTGGGGGCCTGGGACGTGGAGCGGGAGGAACACCGCGCCTGCAACCGCGTGGGAGCCAGCAGCCGCGAAGCCCTGGAATGCCTGCAGGCCTTCGGGGAACATACTGACCGGCGCGCGGCCGGGGCCCTGCTTTTGGCCGAGGCGCCGGACCGGGAAGACCTGCTCAAGGCTGGCGCCGAGAAGGGCTACGTGCGCTGGCAGTTCCGGCCCGTGTGCGGCGGACTGTGGGCGGGCACCCCCGGCGACGAGACCCTGAGCGCCGACGGCAGCCGCCCGCCGCCCTGTCCGGTGGCGCCCCGCCCCCCGGCGGCCACCGCGCGCGTGGAGCGGCCCGTGCGCCGCACCGTGTACCGGCTGGGACGCATCACCCGCCTGATTCTCCCCTGATCCCCTCTTGAAATCCGGGGGCATGCCCCCACATTCCGCCCCGCCGGCCGCGGCGGATCCCGCGTTGCCTGCGCGCCCCGTTGCGCAGCGTTTGCGCGGGCCGGGCGCGGCCCTGGTTCATCCCGATCATCTGCAATCGCAAAGGAGATCTGAAGATGCACATTCGTCCCCTTTACGACCGGATTATCGTCAAGCGGATCGAGCAGCAGCGTCAGACCGCCTCCGGCATCGTCATCCCGGACACCGCCGGGGAGAAGCCGGAGCAGGGCGAAGTCCTGGCCGTGGGGCCCGGCAAGCTGCTGGACAACGGCACCGTAAGGCCCCTGGAAGTCAAGGTTGGCGACCGGGTCCTGTTCAGCAAGTACGGCGGCCAGACCGTCAAGGTGGAAGGCGAGGAACTGCTGGTGCTGCGCGAGGAAGACGTGCTCGGCATCATCGAGCAGGATGCCGCCGGCGCCCGGAAGGCTGCGTGATCCCTCTGGTTTGTCTCTAGGAGTAGAAGCACATGAGCGCGAAAGAAGTCAAATTCCATGATTCCGCCCGCGCCCGCATCTTCAAGGGCGTCAACATCCTGGCCGATGCGGTGAAGGTCACCCTGGGTCCCAAGGGCCGCAACGTGGTGATCGAGCGCTCCTTCGGCGCGCCGGTGATCACCAAGGACGGCGTGACCGTGGCCAAGGAAATCGAGCTCAAGGACAAGTTCGAGAACATGGGCGCCCAGATGGTGAAGGAAGTGGCGTCCAAGACCGCCGATGTGGCGGGTGACGGCACCACCACTGCCACCGTGCTGGCCCAGGCCATCGTCCAGGAAGGCATGAAATACGTCGCCGCCGGCATGAACCCCATGGACCTCAAGCGCGGCATCGACAAGGCCGTGCACACCGTGGTGGAGGAGCTCAAGAAGATCTCCAAGCCGGTGACCACCAGCAAGGAAATCGCCCAGGTGGGCTCCATTTCCGCCAATGCCGACGAGTCCATCGGCAAGATCATCGCCGACGCCATGGACAAGGTGGGCAAGGAAGGCGTCATCACCGTCGAGGATGGCAAGTCCCTGGAAAACGAGCTGGAAGTGGTGGAGGGCATGCAGTTCGACCGGGGCTATCTCTCCCCCTACTTCATCAACAATCCGGACAAGCAGACCTGCGTTCTCGATGACGCCCTGATCCTGATCCACGACAAGAAGATTTCCAGCATCCGTGACCTGCTGCCGGTGCTGGAGGAAGTGGCCAAGGCGGGCAAGCCGCTGCTCATCATCGCCGAGGACGTGGAAGGCGAGGCGCTGGCCACCCTGGTGGTGAACGCCATGCGCGGTGTGCTCAAGGTGGCCGCGGTCAAGGCCCCGGGCTTCGGCGACCGCCGCAAGGCCATGCTCGAGGACATCGCCATCCTCACCGGTGGCACGGTCATCTCCGATGAAGTCGGCCTGTCGCTGGAGAAGGCGAAACTCGCCGACCTGGGTCGTGCCAAGCGCGTCGAGGTGCACAAGGAGAACACCATCATCATCGACGGCGCGGGCGAGAAGGACAAGATCGAGGCGCGGGTGAAACAGATCCGCACCCAGATCGAGGAAGCCACCAGCGACTACGACAAGGAGAAGCTGCAGGAGCGGGTGGCCAAGCTCGCCGGCGGTGTGGCGGTGATCAAGGTGGGTGCTGCCACCGAGGTCGAAATGAAGGAGAAGAAGGCCCGCGTGGAAGACGCCCTGCACGCCACCCGCGCGGCGGTGGAAGAAGGCATCGTGCCGGGTGGCGGCGTGGCCCTGCTGCGCTGCGTGGAAGCGGTGTCCAAGCTCAAGGGCGACAACCACGACCAGGATGCCGGCATCAAGATCGTGCTGCGCGCCATGCAGGAGCCCCTGCGCCAGATCGTGGCCAACTGTGGTGACGAGCCCTCCGTGGTGGTCAACAAGGTGGTCGAGGGCAAGGGCAACTTCGGTTACAACGCCCAGACCGGCGAGTATGGCGACATGATGGAGATGGGCGTGCTGGATCCCACCAAGGTAACCCGCACGGCCCTGCAGAATGCTGCCTCCGTGGCCGGCCTGATGCTCACCACCGACTGCATGGTGGCCGAGCTGCCGGAAGACAAGCCGGCCCCCGCGGGCGGCGGCATGGGCGGCATGGGCGGCATGGACATGATGTAACCGGACATCGCCTGATCCCGGCAAACCCCGCTGCGGCGGGGTTTGTTTTTTGGGCTGGCCTCAAGCCTGCCGGCTGCCTGCCGCTATTCGCAAAACGGGCGCGTGTGGAGGGGCCGGTGCGGACCGATCCTGCCCGGCGCTGGGCCCATCCCGCCTTCCGCGCGCTATCATCCCCAGCCATGGCCGCCAATCCTCTCGCTATTTCCCGCTCCGCACGCGCCCTCATCCTGGGCTTTGGCCTGGTTTGCCTGCTGCTCATCGCCCTCGCCGCCACGGCGCTGTGGCAGATGCGCGCCGCCAATGCGCGCCTGGAGCGCATCGTGGTTGAGGCCAATGTCAAAGTGGCCCACGTCAATGCCATGCAGTCCGCCTCCCGGGAGCGTGCCCTGGTGGTGCAGTCCATGCTGCTCACGGGCGACCCCTTCCAGCGCGACCAGCTCATGCTGCGTTTCCGGGAGCTGGCCAGCCAGTATGTGATCCATCGTGACGCCCTGCGCGCCATGCCGCTGACGGACGCCGAGCGGGCGGCGCTGGAAGCCTCCCGCATCAAGATACGCACCTCCACCGCCCTCATGGAGGAGGTGGTGCGCCTGCTGGAGGAAGGACGGGAATTCGAAGCGGACCGGCTGCTCGTGGAGCAGGCACTGCCGGCCCAGCAGGCGGTGTACGTCCACTTCAAGGAACTGCTGGCGCTGCAGGAGGCGGCCAACGCGCGTGCCCTTGACGAGGCGCGCCGCGGTTACCGTCATGCCTTCGCGCTGGTGGCGGCGCTGGCAGTGGCGGCCGTGATCCTGGCCATCGTGATCGCGGCGCGGGTGACGCGGCGGGCGCTGGCGGCGGAGCGGGCGCTGGCCGAGGAACGGGATCGCGCCGAGACCACGCTGCATTCCATTGGCGATGCCGTCATCACCACCGATGCCGACGGGCGCGTGCGCCACCTCAATGCCATGGCGGAACGGCTCACCGGCTGGTCCCTGGCGGAAGCGGCGGGCCGGCCGGTGGAAGAAATCTACCGGGTGGTGGACGAGCGTGACCGTCGTCCCCTGACGGGCCTGCTCGCAGGCGTGCTCGCCGATACTCCGCCTACCGTCACGCCGGCGGCGCCCGTGCTGCTCAACCGCCGCGGCGAGGAGTACGCCATCGAGCAGACGGTTTCCCCCATTCGCGGCAAGGACGGGGGCGTGCAGGGCGCGGTGGTGGTGTTCCGGGACGTGACCACCGAGCGGGTGCTGGCCCAGGAGCTGGCCTGGCAGGCCAGCCATGATGCCCTCACGGGTCTGTTCAACCGCCACGAGTTCGAGCGGCGGCTCGCCCATCTGGCCGACCGGGCGCGTACAGGCGCTGAACACCACGTGCTGCTCTACCTGGACCTGGACCAGTTCAAACTGGTCAACGATACCTGCGGCCATCTTGCCGGCGACGAGCTCCTGCGCCAGCTCGCCGCCGTTTTGCCGGCCCGGCTGCGGCCCGGGGATACCCTGGCGCGGCTGGGCGGCGATGAGTTCGGTGTGCTGCTGCCCCACAGCGACGTGACGGCGGGCGAGGCGGTGGCCGAGGCGTTGCGTCAGGCCATCGCGGAATTCCGCTTCGTCTGGGGTGACAAGACCTTCACCATCGGGGTTTCCATGGGGCTGGTGGCGCTGGGGGCGGGCTGCGGCGACCTGGCGGCGATCCTGTCCGCCGCCGACACCGCCTGCTACATGGCCAAGGAACGCGGCCGCAACCGGGTATTCGTGCACCGGGAGAGCGATGCGGAGGTGCGCCGCCGCCAGGGCGAGGTGGAGTGGGTGAACCAGATCACGCGGGCCTTCGAGGAAAACCGCTTCCACCTCTACTTCCAGGAAATTCATCCCCTGCCCCTGGGCCAGAGCTGCCGGCGGCGGGAGATCCTGCTGCGCATGGTGGACGAGGCCGGCCGTCTGGTGCCGCCCATGGCCTTCATCCCGGCGGCGGAGCGCTACAACCTGATGCCCACCCTGGACCGCTGGGTGGTGCGCCGCACCTTCGCCTGGTTGGCGGCAAACCGCGAGGCCCTGTGTCCGGACGCCGTCCTCAGCATCAATCTCTCGGGCCAGTCCCTGGGCGACGAGGACTTCGGCGACTTCGTGCTGGATCAGCTTCGCTCTTACCGCATCGACCCGCGCCACATCTGTTTCGAGATCACCGAGACCGCGGCCATCGCCAACCTGACGCGCGCGCTGCAGCTCATGAACACCCTGCGCGCGGTGGGCTGTGCCTTCTCCCTGGATGACTTTGGCAGCGGCATGTCTTCCTTCGCCTATCTCAAGAACCTGCCCGTGGATTCCGTCAAGATCGACGGCGCCTTCGTGCGCGACATGCTGGCGGATCCGGTGGACTTCGCCATGGTGGAGGCCATCGCCCGCATCGGCCGCGTCATGGGGCTGGCCACCATCGCCGAGTACGTGGAGAACGACGAGATCGTGCGTCACCTCACGGCCCTTGGCGTGGACTATGCCCAGGGCTATGGCGTGCACCGCCCCGAGCCGCTGTCCCTGGAGACCGCGCCGGTTGCCGCCCAGGGGGGATCCCATTAAGGTGTCGCCATGACTGAAGCCGCGCCCCTGCCCGCCAGTCTGCTCAACGCCACCATCGCCCATCTGTCCCGCTTTGCGCCGTTTTCCGAAATGCGGCGCGAGGATCTGGAATGGATGGTGGCCCGCCTGTCCGTGGTTTATACGCCCAGAGACGGCGTGCTGCTCGATCCTGCCCAGGGGCCGGTGAGCCACTTCTACGTGATCAAGCAGGGCGCGGTGGTGGGGGAGAGCAGCGCGGGCCGCGGCGAGGCACACACCCAGCTGGTGGAAGGCGAGTGTTTCCCCCTCGGTGCCCTGCTCGCCCACCGGCCCGTGGGCAACGTCTATCGCGCGGTGGAAGACACCTTCTGCTACCGCCTGGCGGCCAGCGATTTCGACGCCCTGCTCAAGCGCTCACCGCCCTTCCAGGATTTCTGCACACGGCGCATCGCCCATCTGCTGGAACGCTCGCGCCAGCTCATTCAGGCGCAGTACACCCAGGCGAGCGCCGCCCAGCAGCCCCTCTCCACCCCCCTTGGCGAGCTTCTGCGCCGGCCGGCCGTCACCTGCAGCCCCGAGGTGCCCATTCGCGACGCCCTGGCGCGTATGCATGAGCAGAACGTGGGTTCCATGGTCGTGGTGCAAGGGGAACGGCCGGTGGGCATCTTCACCCTGCACGATCTGCTTGCGCGCGTGGCCCTGGCGGGCCAGGATCTGGCCGCGCCCCTCGCCAGCGTGATGACCCGCGATCCCCTGAGCCTGCCGGGGCGGGCCACGGCCCACGAGGCGGCGGTGCTCATGGCCCGTCACGGCATCCGCCACGTGCTGGTGGTGGAGGAGGGGCGGCTTCAGGGCGTGATCTCGGAGCGGGATCTGTTTTCCCTGCAGCGGGTGGGTCTCACCCAGATCAGCACCAGTTTGCGCACGGCGCGCAGCGTGGAGGAGCTGCCACCCATCGCCGCCGACATTCGGGCGCTCGCCCATGCCATGCTGGCCCAGGGCGTGGGAGCCGAGCAGCTTACCCAGCTCACCTCCACCCTGAACGACCTGCTCACCGAGCGCATCATCGAACTCATGCGCGCCCGCTTCGATGTCGGGGACATCCGTTTCTGCTGGCTGGCCCTGGGGTCGGAGGGACGGCTGGAACAGACCCTGTCCACCGATCAGGACAACGGCATCGTGTTCGCCGCGGGCGAGCAGGAGGCCAAGGCCACGCGCGAGCGTCTGCTGCCCTTCGCGCGCGCGGTGAACGAGGCGCTCGATGCCTGCGGCTTCCCTTTGTGCAAGGGTGGGGTGATGGCGAGCAATCCTCAGTGGTGCCTCACCCTCGCCGGCTGGCAGAAGCTGTTCGCCAACTGGATCGACCAGGGCGACCCCGAGGCCCTGCTCAATGCCTCGATTTTCTTCGACTTCCGGCCCCTCACCGGCGACGTCACGCTGGCGGAGGAGCTGCGCGCCTGGCTTGCCCGCCAAGCGCCGGCCAACCCGCGCTTTCTGCACCAGATGGCGGCCAGTGCCCTGCGCAACCGTCCGCCCCTGGGCGTGGTGCGCGACTTCGTGCTGGAATCCCGGGGCGAGTACGCCCACACCATCGACCTCAAGCTGAACGGCACCACCCCCTTCGTGGATGCGGCGCGCATCTACAGTCTGGCGGCGGGCGACAGCCATACCAACACGGTGCAGCGCCTGCGGGCGGCCGCTGCGGCGCGCCTGTTGCCGGGTGAGGAGGTGGAAGCCTGGAACGAGGCCTTCCTGTTCATCCAGCTGCTCAAGCTGCGCCACCAGCACTGGCAGGAGCGGGAAGGCCAGGCTCTGCACAACCACGTCAATCCGGACGAGCTCAACGAACTGGAACGGCGCATCCTCAAGGAGGCCTTCCGCCAGGCGCGCAAGCTGCAGACCCGGCTCGCCCTCGACTACGGCCTGTGAGGCGGCCCGAATCATGGAATGGCTGCACTGGCTGCGTCGCCTCACCGCGCCGGTGACCGATCCCGAGCAGCGGGCTCGGCTCGCCGCCTGGCGCCGGCGTCCGCCGCCCGACCCCCACCAGCCGCCCGACAGCCTGCGCTGGGTGGTGGTGGACGTGGAATCCAGCGGCCTCGATATCTGGCGCGACCGGCTCATCTCCATTGGCGCGGTGGCCCTCAGCGGGGAGACCATCATCCTCGCCGACAGCCTGGAAGTGGTGCTCCGCCAGGAGCGGGTGAGCGGCACGGCCAACATCCTGGTGCACGGCATCGGCGGCACCGCCCAGCAGGCCGGTCTGCCCCCGGCCGAGGCGCTGCTGCGTTTCCTGGAGTACGCCGGTCAGGATCCCCTGGTGGCCTTCCACGCCCCGTTCGATACCCTCATGATTGGGCGTGCCCTGCGCGAGACTCTGGGACTGCGCTGGAAGCCGCTGGTGCTGGACCTGGCCGATCTCATGCCGGCCCTGTTTCCCGGTGTCGAGCTGCGGTCCCTGGACGAGTGGCTCACCCGCTTCGGCATCGACCACTACGCGCGTCACCAGGCCCTGTCCGATGCCTACGCCACGGCCCAGCTCCTGCAGGTGGCGCTGGCTGCCGCGCGCAGCCAGGGCCACCGTGATCTGGCCGCTCTGCGCCGCCTGGAGCGGGACCAGCGGGCCCTGGCCCGGCTCGGCGCCCGGTGAGTTTCGTATCGCGAAACAGGATTCCGCGGTTCTTTACAGCGCCGGACCGGCGCGCCTATACTCGCGCCACTGGCGCGATAAAGAGAATTTATGCGTCCAGCATAAGGCGCCGGTCCGGTTCACGCCGGGTTCGTGTCCGTCCCCAACCCAGCTCGAGGAGGCATCGTGGAAATCACCGAAAGACATCGCGAGTACTGGCGCAGGAATCTGGCCCTCACGGCGGTCCTGCTCGCCATCTGGTTCGTCGTCACCTACGTGGTGGGCTACTTCGCCCGGGAGCTCAACCAGATCACGTTTCTCGGCTTCCCCCTGGCCTTCTACATGGGCGCCCAGGGGTCGCTGATCATCTACGTGGTCATGATCTTCTACTACGCCAAACGCATGAACCGCCTCGACCAGGAATACGGCGTGGCGGAAGGGGAGGAGAAATAACATGGCTGCCACCACCCAGGCCCAGTTTGCCCAGTCGCTCAAGAAGTATTACAGCCTCTACACGGGCGGCTTCATCCTGTTCATCATCGCGCTCGCCATCGCCGAGCAGATGGGGATGCCCTCGAAATGGATTGGCTATGTCTTCCTGTTCGCCACCGTGGCCCTTTATGCCGGTATCGGTATCATGAGCCGCACCGCGGACGTGGCGGAATATTACGTGGCGGGGCGGCGTGTGCCGGCGGTATTCAATGGCATGGCCACCGGCGCCGACTGGATGAGCGCCGCCTCCTTCATCGGCATGGCGGGCGGCCTTTACATCCAGGGCTATGATGGTCTGGCCTTCATCATGGGCTGGACCGGCGGCTACGTGCTGGTGGCCCTGTTGCTCGCGCCCTACCTGCGCAAGTTCGGCCAGTTCACCATTCCCGACTTCCTGGGCGCCCGTTACGGCGGCCACACCGTGCGCATGATCGGCGTGCTGGCGGCCATCCTGTGCTCCTTTACCTACGTGGTGGCGCAGGTGATGGGCGTGGGCCTGATCACCTCGCGCCTGTCGGGTATCGAATTCCAGATCGGGGTGTTCGTGGGTCTGGCCGGCATCCTGGTGTGCTCCTTCCTGGGCGGCATGCGGGCGGTGACCTGGACCCAGGTGGCCCAGTACATCATCCTCATCATCGCCTACATGATCCCGGTGGTGTGGCTGTCGGTGCAGCAGACCGGCAATCCGGTGGCCCAGATCGCCTACGGTCAGCAGCTTCCCAAGCTCGCCGAGCTGGAGCAGAAGATCAAGAACGACCCGAAAGAGATCGAGGTGCGCCAGATCCACAAGGACAAACAGCTCGCCCTGGAGGCGCGCATCAAGGAGCTGGAGGCCAATCCGGAGGCGGTTTACGCCGAAGAGAAGGCCAAGGCGGAAGCCAAGCTGGCGGAGCTCAAGGCGGCGCCAACGCCGGATGAGAAGGCGATTGCCGCCGCCGAGAAGGCGGTCAGGGAGTTCCCGCCCACGCCTGCCAAGCTCAAGGAGAAGCTCAAGAAGGATGCCGATGGGGCCAAGGCCAGGTCTGCCCCGCCGCGCGCCCATGTCGAAGCTTTCCCGGGCAAGGACGACAAGGAGCGTGACATCAAGCGCCGCAACTTCCTGGCCCTGATCTTCTGCCTGATGCTGGGCACCGCCGCGCTGCCCCACATCCTGATGCGCTACTACACCACGCCCTCGGTGCGGGAGGCGCGCGAGTCCGTGGGCTGGTCCCTGTTCTTCATTTTCCTGCTCTACTTCACCGCGCCGGCTCTCGCGGTGCTGGTGAAGTTCGACGTCTACAGCCACCTGGTGGGTTCCAGCTTCGCCACCCTGCCGGGCTGGGTGGCCAAGTGGGCGGCAGTGGATTCTGCCCTGGTGTCGGTGAAGGACCTGAACGGTGACGGCATCGTGCAGCTCGCCGAGATCACCCTGGGCCAGGACATCATCGTGCTGGCCACGCCCGAGATCGCCGGGCTGCCCTACGTGGTGTCCGGCCTGGTGGCGGCGGGGGGTCTGGCCGCGGCCCTGTCCACCGCGGACGGCCTGCTGCTCACCATCGCCAACGCCCTGTCCCACGACGTGTACTACAAGATGGTGAACCCCAACGCTTCCACCAAGACCCGCCTCACCGTGGCCAAGACGCTGCTTCTGCTGGTGGCCGTCGCGGCGGCCGCGGTGGCGGCGCAGAAGCCGGCGGACATCCTGTTCCTGGTGAGCGCGGCGTTCAGCTTCGCGGCGGCGAGCTTCTTCCCCGCCCTGGTGCTGGGCATCTTCTGGAAGCGCACCACCAAGTGGGGGGCGATCCTGGGCATGCTCTCCGGCCTGGGTGTCACCTTCTACTACATGGCCACCACCCAGCCCTGGCTGCGCGGGGTGTTCGGCGTCACCACGCCCATCGCCGATGCCAAGTGGTGGGACATCGAGCCCATTTCCGCGGGCCTGTTCGGCGTCCCCGTGGGCTTTGCGGTGATGGTCATCGTGAGTCTGCTCACGCCGGCGCCCGACAAGGCTACCCAGGATCTGGTGGAGCACGTGCGTTACCCGAATCTGGCGGGTGACATCCGTACCGAAGCCACCTGAGGGGCGCTCGCTCCAAGGAACAAGGCCCGCTGCATGCGGGCCTTGTTTTTGGGGTCATTCCAGTTCGCGCACGAGATGGCGCAGGTCGGATCGCTGGGTATCCTGGATCAGCTTGCGGCAGACCAGGGGATGGAAGCGCAGCAGGTGGCGCGCCACCGCTTCCACCTTGTCCGGCGCATGGGCGTGGTGCTGCGCCATGCCCAGGGCGTACCAGATGTGGGGATTGCGCGGCTCCAGCCGGGCAGCCTGCTCCAGGGCCGCCACGGCTTCCTGGTGCCGGCCCAGGGCGGCGTGGGCGAGCCCCATGCCGTACCAGGCCCGATCCAGTTTGGGATCGAGGCGGGTGGCTTCCCGGAAGGCGGCGATGGCCTCCTCGCGCCGCCCGGACTGGTCGAGCAGGTAGCCCAGGTTGAACCAGGTCACGGCGTCCGGGTCGATCGCCAGGGCACGGCGCAAAAGGCTTTCGGCCGCCTGCCGGTCGCCGCGCTCGCCGTGGAGATAACCCAGGGCACGCAGGACGCGCGCGTCGTCCGGTTGCACGGCCAGGGCCGCCTGATAGGCGGCGATGGCCTGCTCCCGGCGCTTCAGCCGGGTGAGCAGACGGCCGCGCCAGTAATGACGCAGAAAATCGAAATCCATGGGAGAAAGACCAATGAACGAGCGGGCATTGTCTCCGCATGAGGGGTGCTCGACAAGCCTTGGCCGGAGGCGGCCATGACCGTGGCGCAGCAGATCTTCCTGATCAGTGTGGTGCGCACCCTGGTGGAAGTGGCGGGCTGGGCGCTCCTGGGCCAGGGCCTGCTGGCGCTGCTCGCGGGGGCCCGCCGGCACGACAACCTCTTCTACCAGATCTTCGAGATCGTCACGCGGCCCGTGCTGCGGCTGGTGCGCCTGATCACGCCGCGGGTGATCCTCGACGCCCACATCCCCTTCGTGGCGTTCTTCCTGCTGCTGTGGCTGTGGCTGGGCCTGGCCTGGCTTAAGCACCAGATCTGCATCGCCAACCAGTTGGCCTGCTGAGCTTGAGCGCGCCAGGGGCCTCCGGTATAGTTCCAGCTGCCATTTGAACCCGCGGGAGAGCGCACGCCCGCCGTGCCGCCGAAGGCGCAACCACCCGTAACCGCTCAGGCAAAAGAACCGCGTGTTCAGGCAACTCTGGAGAGCGACGGTCGATCCGATCCGTCCACCGAAGGGGCACGCGGCGTTCGCCGCAATCTCTCAGGTACCGGGACAGAGGGGTGAAGCTGACTGGGACGTTCGGTCTGCCGGGCGCAACCGCCTTTGCCCCGTCCCGTCACCGCGCCAGTCCATCCATCGGGCCCAGGCCTTCCGTCTGCGACGGAGCGGAAAGATGACCATGCTGAAAACGACCGCACTCAATGCCGCACACCGCGCCCTCGGCGCGAAGATGGTGGATTTCTCCGGCTGGGACATGCCGCTGCATTACGGCTCCCAGATCGAGGAACACCACAAGGTACGCCGCGACGTGGGCATGTTCGACGTGTCCCACATGCTGGCCATCGATCTCCATGGTGCAGGCAGCCGCGAGTTCCTGCGCTACCTGCTGGCCAACAACGTGGACCGTCTGCAGATTCCGGGCAAGGCCATGTATTCCTGCATGCTCAACGAGCAGGGCGGGGTGCTGGATGATCTCATCGTTTATTACCTGTCCGAAGACTGGTTCCGCCTGGTGGTCAACGCGGGCACCGCGGACAGGGATCTGGCCTGGATCGAGCACCAGCGCGACGCCCATGCGCCGGGGGTGACGGTGGTGCCGCGCCGCGACCTCGCCATCCTCGCCGTGCAGGGTCCCAATGCGCGGGAGAGAGTGTGGCTGGCACGCCCCGAACTGCGCGCCGCCACCGAGTCCCTGAAACCCTTTCAGGCCGTGGCCCTGGATGGCTGGTTCGTCGGCCGTACCGGCTACACCGGCGAGGATGGTTTCGAAATCATCCTGCCGGCGGGCGAGATCGAGGACTTCTGGTGGCTGCTGCACCAGCTGGGTGTGGCGCCGGCGGGCCTGGGTGCACGCGACACCCTGCGCCTGGAAGCGGGCATGAATCTCTACGGCCAGGACATGGACGAGACCACCACGCCCCTGGAATCGGGGCTGGCGTGGACCGTGGATCTCAAGAGTCCGCGCGAGTTCATCGGCAAGCATGCCCTGGAGGAACAGCAGGTGATGCGCAACCTCTACGGTCTGGTGCTGCTGGACCCGGGCGTGCTGCGTGCCCACCAGCGCGTGATCACCGCCCATGGCGAGGGCGAGACCACCAGCGGCAGCTTCGCCCCCACCCTCAACCGCTCCATTGCCCTGGCGCGCCTGCCGGTGCAGGTGGAAGTGGGCGACCAGGTGCAGGTGGCGGTGCGCGACAAACTGTTGGCGGCGAAGGTGGTGAAATATCCCTTCGTGCGCAATGGCAAGAGTCTGATCGATTGAAGGAACCCACCATGAGCATTCCCTCCGACCTGAAATACACCAAGACCCACGAATGGGCGCGCCGCGAGGCCGATGGCACCATCAGCGTGGGCATCACCCACCACGCCCAGGATCTCCTGGGGGACATGGTCTATGTGGAAAATCCCGCCGTGGGCCGCAGGCTGGCCGCCGGCGAGGAATGCGCCGTGGTGGAATCGGTCAAGGCCGCTTCCGACGTCTATGCGCCGGTGTCCGGCGAGGTGGTGGCGGTGAACGACGAGGTCGTCGCCAGCCCCGAGAAAATCAACCAGGATCCCTACGGCGCCTGGATGTTCCGCATCCGTCCCGCCGATCCCACCGAGCTTGATGGCCTGCTCGATGCCGCGGCCTATGCCGCGCAGGTGGAAAGCGAAGCACATTGACCCCAGGCGGGCGCAGGGCGCCGCCCCGCCTTGGGCGCCGCCTGCCTCACCGCGGATGTCACACCGGGAATCCACCATGCCTTTCATACCTCACACCGAAGACGACGTGCGGGCCATGCTGGCGAGCATCGGCGTGGCCAGCATCGACGAGCTGTTCGACGAGATCCCCCAGGGCCTGGCCAGCAGGGGACTGGAACACGTGCCCCCGGGGCTCACCGAAATGGAAGTAACGCGGCTTGCCCAGGAGCGCGCGGAGCGGGATGGACGCTATCTCAACTTCATCGGGGCTGGCGCCTACGAGCACCACATTCCCGCCGCGGTCTGGCAGATCGTCACGCGCGGCGAGTTCTATTCCGCCTACACGCCCTATCAGGCCGAGGCGAGTCAGGGCACCCTGCAGGTGGTGTACGAATATCAGACCATGATGGCCTCCCTCACCGGGCTGGATGTCTCCAATGCAAGCCTGTACGACGGGGCTTCCGCCCTGGCCGAGGCGGTGCTGATGGCGGTGCGCGCCCACAGGGGCGCGCGCCGCGTGGCCCTGCCGCGCACCGTGCATCCCTTCTACCGGCGGGTGGTGGAGACCCTGGTCACACCCCAGGACATCGAGCTCGTCGAGGTGGCGTTCGATCCCGTCCAGGGCATCACCGATCCCGCGGGCCTGCCCGAGGAAGACCTGGCGGCCGTGGTGATCCCCCAGCCCAATTTCTTCGGCTGCCTGGAGGATGTGGACGCCCTCACGGATGCCGCCCATGGGCGGGGCGCCCTGGCCATCGCCCTGGTCAATCCCACCTCGCTTGCCCTGCTCAAGCCGCCGGGCCAGTGGGGCGGCAGGGGCGCGGACATCGCCGTGGGCGACGGCCAACCCCTGGGTGCGCCCCTGTCCTCCGGCGGGCCCTATTTCGGCTTCATGTGCTGCCGCCAGGCCCTGGTGCGCCAGATGCCCGGCCGCATCATCGGCCGCACGGTGGACCTGGATGGCCGCCCTGGTTTCACCCTCACCCTGCAGGCAAGGGAACAGCACATCCGGCGGGCCAAGGCCACCTCCAACATCTGTACCAACCAGGGGCTGCTGGTCACCGCGGCGACTCTCTATCTCGCCCTGCTGGGCCCGGAAGGACTCAAGCGCGTGGCGGCCACCTGTCATGCCAATACCACGCGCCTGATGAACGCCCTCACCGCCATTCCGGGCGTGCGCCGGCTGTTTGCGCGGCCGTTCTTCCATGAGGTGGTGCTGCAGCTTGCCACGCCGGTGGCGGGTGTGCTGCACGCGCTGGAAGCGCAGGGCATCGTGGGCGGCTTCGACCTCACGCCCCACTATCCGGAACTGGGCCACGCCCTGCTGGTGTGCGCCACCGAGACCCGCACCGAAGCGGACATCGCGCGCTACGCGGAGCACCTGGCGCGCATCATGGGCCGCCAGCAGAGTGCGCCGCCCTGTCCCATCCAACCCAAGCTCTGACATCGTCAGCACAGAAAGGAGGCAACATGAGCACGGTCACCCTGGAAGGCACGCCCCTGCACGTGAGCGGCCATTTCCCCCAGCCCGGTGAAAAGCTGCACAGCTTCATGCTGGTGGACAAGGATCTCAATGACGTCTCCCTGGCCAAGTTCGCCGGCAAGCGCAAGGTGCTGTCCATCGTGCCCAGCCTGGATACCCCGGTGTGCGCCCAGAGCACGCGGGTGTTCAATGAAAAAGCCGCGGCGCTGCCTAACACCGTGGTGCTGGTGATCTCCGCCGACCTGCCCTTCGCCCAGGCGCGCTTCTGCGGGGCCGAGGGCATCGACCACGTGATCACCCTGTCCTCCATGCGCGGCCGTGATTTCGCCAAGGATTACGGCGTGATGATCACCGACTATCCCCTGGCAGGCCTCATGGCCAGGGCGGTGATCGTGGCCGACGAGAACGACACCGTGCTGTATTCCCAGCTGGTGCCGGAGATCACCCAGGAACCGGATTACGACGCGGCGCTGGCCGCCCTCAAATGAGCCATTCGTTCCCGCAGGGCCCGCGGCCGGGAAGCTTTCCGGGCCGGGGCGTGCCCCGCGGCGCCAGGAAGAGTTTGCACCATGCTGATCTTTGAACGTTCCCGCCCGGGCCGTCGTGCCACGGCCCAGATGCCCGCCAGCATGCCGGAGGTGGATCTGCCGGCCGAGTGCCTGCGCCAGGATGCGCCGCTTCTGCCTGAATGCTCGGAGCTGGACGTGGTGCGCCATTACACGCAGCTGTCCCAGAAGAATTTCTCCATCGACACCCATTTCTATCCCCTGGGCTCCTGCACCATGAAATACAACCCGCGGGCGTGCAACAGTCTGGCCATGCCGCCCCAGTTCCTGGGCCGCCATCCCCAGGCCGCCGCCCCCACGGGCCAGGGCTTTCTCGCCTGCCTGTTCGAGCTGCAGGAAATCCTCAAGGACGTGACCGGCATGGCCGGCGTGAGCCTTACGCCCATGGCGGGTGCCCAGGGCGAGTTCGCCGGCGTGGCCATGATCCGCGCCTATCACCTCTCCCGCGGCGACAGTGCACGGCGTGAGATGCTGGTGCCGGATGCCGCCCACGGCACCAATCCCGCCACGGCGGTGATGTGCGGCTACACGGTGAAGGAGATTCCCACCGACCGCAACGGCGACGTGGATCTCGACGCCCTGCGTGCGGCGGTGGGGCCACACACCGCGGGGCTGATGCTCACCAACCCTTCCACCCTGGGCGTGTTCGAACGCAATATCGTCGAGATCGCGCGCATCGTCCACGACGCAGGCGGGCTGCTCTACTACGATGGCGCCAACCTGAATGCCATCCTGGGGCGGGTGCGGCCGGGTGACATGGGCTTCGACGTGATCCACATGAACCTGCACAAGACCTTCTCCACGCCCCACGGTGGCGGGGGCCCGGGTGCGGGGCCGGTGGGCGTGTCGGAGCGGCTGCTGCCTTTCCTGCCGGTGCCCATCGTGCATGAGGAGCGCGGCGTGTATCGCTGGCTCACGGAGCGGGACCGGCCCCAGAGCATCGGCCGCCTTTCCGCCCACATGGGCAATGCCGGTGTGCTGCTGCGCGCCTGGGTCTATGCCCGCATGCTGGGACGCGAGGGCATGCAGCGCGTGGCCGAATACGCCACCCTCAACGCCAACTATCTGATGGCGGAACTGAAAAAGGCCGGCTTCGAGCTGGCCTATCCCATGCGCCGCGCCAGCCACGAATTCATCGTCAGCCTCAAGGGGCTCAAGGAGCAGACGGGGGTCACGGCCATGGACGTGGCCAAGCGGCTCCTGGACAAGGGCTTCCACGCCCCCACCACCTATTTCCCCCTGCTCGTTCCGGAGTGCCTGCTCATCGAACCCACGGAGACCGAGTCCAAGGAGACGCTGGATGCCTTCGTGGCGGCGCTCGCGGAAATCGTGGAGGAGGCCCACACCGATCCCGAACGGGTGAAGGGCGCGCCCTACACCACGCCGGTGCGTCGCCTCGACGACGTGCGTGCCGCACGGGAACTGGATCTGGTGTACAAGCCCGCGGCCTGATGGAATCGCCCCACAAGAGCAAAAGCGGGCTCGCGCGCATCGGCCGGGCCTTTTTCTACTCCCTGGCGGGCTTGCGCGCGGCCCTGCGCCACGAGCACGCCTTTCGCCAGGAGCTCGTCGCGGCGGCGCTGCTCATTCCCCTGAGCTTCTTTTTGCCGGTCCATGGCACGGGGCGCGCGCTGATGATCGGCGCGGTGCTGCTGGTGCTGATCGTGGAGCTTCTCAATTCCGCCGTGGAAGCGGTGGTGGACCGGGTGTCCACCGAGGATCATCCCCTGGCCAAGCGGGCCAAGGACATGGGCAGCGCGGCGGTGTTCCTGGCGCTTCTCAACGTGCCGCTGGTGTGGGGACTGGTGCTGCTGGGCTGAGGGCCCTCAAGCGACGGCGAGTCCTTCGAGCAGTTTCTGCAGCTCGCCCTTCTGGTACATCTCCGTCATGATGTCGGAACCGCCGATGAACTGGCCCCGCACGTAGAGCTGGGGAATGGTGGGCCAGTTGGAGAATTCCTTGATCCCCTGGCGGATGGCGGGGTCCGTCAGCACGTTCACCGAAAAGAAATCCTTCACCCCGCAGGCACGCAGCAGGTTCACCGCGTTGGCGGAAAAGCCGCACTGGGGGAACTGGGGGGTGCCCTTCATGTAAAGCACCACCGGATGGCTGCTGATCTGCTCGCGGATCACGTCCTGAATGTTCATCTTGTTGGCTCCGGAAGAGGTGTCGAATACCCGACAAACGTAATCAGGATTTTAGACTTTGTCAAGCGCCCGGGCGGGTTTTGCTGCCCGGTGCCGGTTCCAGTGCGGCAGCGCCTTGCGCAGTAGGTGGGGCAGGAGCAGGTGGGGCGGCATGCGCAGCCAGTGCCCCCGCACATAGAGGAGGAAATGGGCCAGGCCTGTCGAAGGGCCGCGGCAGCTTGCGTGTTTCGGGCGCAAGCCTTCCCGGGCCAGCCAGTCCATGGCCCACCCCACGGGCTTCGGCGGCGCGTGCTCTGCCGCAGCGGCCATCACCGCCGGCGGGATGGGGCTGTGGAACAGCCGGTGGGCGTAACGCAGGCCGTAGTACAGGGGCCGGGCCAGATCCAGGGCCCGCGCCCGGGGCACGAGATCCTGCCAGAAGCCGGGCTCCGTCCGGCCGAAATGACGCAGCAGGGTGTCGAAGTCGAGCAGATCCCGCAGCGCCCGGTCGGTCTCCCCTTCGTGGAACAGATGGGTGGCACAGTGGATCACCAGATCCGCAGGCGCGGGCACCAGAAAACCGGGTGCCTGGGCCGCGGGCCGCGCCGCCGCGAGGATTTTTGCCGGGTCCGGCCGGTACCGGGCGGTGAGGGGCAGGATGTTGTGGTGCAGGTCGATGACCGTCTGCCGCCGCACGTGCTCCAAAGGGGGAACCTCGTGCATCCACCGGCGGTAGTAGCGCTGGTCGTAGGCATCGAGCTTCATGGGGGCCCAGCCGTGCTCCAGCAATGCCTGCTCCACGGCGTCGAGCTGCGGCCGGGGCACCAGCAGATCCACATCGTTGAACAGCCGGCCGCGGGCCGCAGGCAAACCGCCGGCGACATAGGCGGCTCCCTTGAGCAGCATCACCGGTGCGCCGGTCGCGGCCACTGCCGCCTGGATGCACGCCAGCTCCCACTCCAGGGCCTGCGCCAGGCGCCGGGCCACCACGACCGCGGCGCCGAGATGGCGCCGGGCGGTGGTCGGCGCGGCGCCCAGTGCCTCGGCCTCCTCCAGCACCAGGGCGAGGCGGGCGGTGAGGCCCGCCCGGCGCGCCTGGCGCAGGGCGAGATCCCACTGGGCGGGGGCCAGGGAGCAAGCCTCGGCCGGTGTGGTGAGCAGGCGCAGCAGCAGGTCAGTCGCCATGGGCAAGGCGGGTGAACGTGGCCAGGGCATCCTCCAGCCGGCTGTAATGGAAATCGAAGCATTCCACCGAGGCGATGAGGCGGGCCAGGGTGTCGTAGCCGCGGCTGCCCAGGATGCTGTAGTTGAAGGCGTTGCGGGCGAACTCCAGCAGGGCGTGACCGCGGGGGTGGGGCGTGAGCCGGGGAGCGGCATCCGGCACATAGCGCGGAAAGATGACCCAGGCCGGCCGGGCGGGTTCGTCCATGCGCGCCACGCTTTCCGGAGGGGGCTTCATGTGGGCCACCGTGCCCTTGAGGGTGTCGTGGGCCGGTGGCCCGAACACTGCGTCGGGCGCCCAGGCACGCAGCAGGGGGAGCGACGTGTTCTTCAGGCTCACCGGCCGGGCCAGGCCGTGGACCAGCCCGGTGTCCGGATCGATCAGGGTGAGCTCGTCCGACAGCAGCCGCCAGCCCCGTTGCACCAGGGCGGCGGTGAGGGTGCTCTTGCCGGACCCGGGCGGCGCCGGCAGGATGGCCGCCCGTCCTCCGCATTCGATCACCGCCGCGTGGAGCACGAGATACCAGTGGGCATGGTTGGCCACCGCCCAGTTGAGCCCCCATTCCAGCATGGGAAAGGCGTGATCGTGGGGCAGGGGCTTGAAGGGCACGAAATCGTCGAAGGCGAACTGGACCTGGGGCCGCCACCAGCGGCGCAGGCCCGCCGGTTGGAACAGCCGCACGTGGAAATCGCAGAAGGCCTCCTCCGCCACCACGGGATGGTCGGCATAGAGCAGGGCCAGGGTGTGGACCACGGCGGGCAGGCGGCTGCGGATGCGCACGGTGATGGGGCCCGTGCGCAGGCACAGGCCGGGGCCGGCGAGCCGGCGGCGGATGTCCTCCGGGGGGAGCTCGCGCAGGTTCAACGGAGCGGGCTACTCGGCTTCGGCGAGATGCACGCGGGCGAGGGCAGCGAGCGCCTTTTCCAGGGCGTCGCGCTCCCCGCTTGCGAGTGCCGCGGCGGGGCGGCCGGCCAATGCGCGTGCCAGTTCGTCCAGGTCCATGGGATGTTCCAGGAGGCAGGATAGGACCTGGCCGGTGAAGGGGTCAAGCAGATGGGTATCGCCGCTGGCGGCGTGGAACACCGTGTAGCCGTCCTCCCAGGCGGTGACACGCACGCCGTGGGCCGGATTCACCCGCCAGCGTGGCCCGGTCATGGCGCTACCTGTAATTGCCGTGAGCGTCGTAGCCGCAGTAGAGGCGGCTGTACTGGTCCCACTCGCTCTTGAGCTGGGTGAGGGCGGCCCCGCAATCCAGCGCCGCGCTATCGAAGGCGGCCTGGTAGGCATTGATCACCTTTTGGGGCGTGTCGTAGAGGGGCAGGTAGCGCCAGGCAAAGGTCGCCGCGTTGAGGAGGGCAGCCACGGCATGGAAAGACGCGTTGCGCACCTTGGAGTAGTAGTCCTTCTTGTTGCTGCAGTTGCCCGGGATGGCCATGAGATCGAGCTTCAGGGACTGCTGGGCCACCTGCCCCAAGGTGGCGTTGTTCTTGAAAACGTTTCGCCCGAACACGGTGTTGAACACCATGCCGGGCAGATAGAGGTTGTCCGTGAGCTTGCCCCACACCTCCGGATGCTGGCCCCAGTAACCCGGGCTGCAACCGCACTGGGTGTTGTCCTGCTGATGGGAGAGGTTGCCGGACAGGATGGCCGAGCGGGTGCACTGGTTGCCGCCCCCCGTGCTGCCACCCAGCACCGGGTGGCTCACCAGGGTGAGGATGACACCCGAGCCGGCCAGTCCGGCACCGGTGAAACGGCGCCGGCCCTGGTCCACCTGCTCCGCTGCGGAAGGGTTTTCCTGTTTGTCCTGTTCCTGATCTGCCATGACTCACTCCCCGGGTCCGGACGCCAGCCCAGACGACAAAGCCTTGCCGGACCCCGTTCACACGGCTGTATGCAAGAATCGCGCCATGTTCCGGCCCCGCGCCCGGCGGCCAATCGCCACAGGCACTTAGCCTTGGGGGCCGGGGTTCACCCAGGCGATCCCTCGGCCTGCCTGTAAAGTTTTCCGACACTTCAGGCGAGCCGTCCGCCCGTGACCCGCTCCCGGTTTCCCAG
>JBBFMG010000004.1:0-26582 GCA_037478575.1 Burkholderiales bacterium
GCGCAAGGCCGCCGGCAGACGGCGCAGGAGTGGGCGCCGCGGGGGGCGCAGGCGGCGGTTCAGGCTGCTGCCCGGTCTCGGCCACTGGCTCGCCGGGGGCGGGTGCGACCGGGGTGGTCTCCGGTGCCGGTTCCGGCGCGGGTGCGATGCTGGGTGGGGGCGGCACGGTTTCCGCTGCCGGGCGGGTGACCGGCGCAGTGGGCTTGTAGTGGGACAGCCAGGTGAGGATCCCCGCCGCCAGGGCCACCAGGCTTACCGCCACGATCAGGCGGCGGGTCGCGCGTTTCTTGATCTCGTCCTCGGCGATTGGCTCCGCCATCCGTTCCCCCCTTCACGCGAGTGGTTTGGCGCGATGTTAGCACTTCGCGCCGTGCAGGCGGCAAACCCCTTACGAAGCGGTCATGTGGCCCTCGCGGGCTTTCTTTGCCTGCCCGAACAGGGTATATTTAGCAGCTTGTTTTTATTCTGAATTTCCGACCAGACATTTTACCCGAGGGAGAGCAGTTTCATGGCCATCGAACGCACCTTGTCGATCATCAAACCGGACGCCGTCGCCAAGAACGTGATCGGCAAGATCTATTCCCGTTTCGAGAGCAACGGCCTCAAGATCGTGGCGGCGCGCATGCGCTGGCTGTCGCGGGCCGAGGCGGAAGGCTTCTACGCGGTGCATCGCGACAAGCCATTCTTCAACGATCTGGTGAACTTCATGACCTCCGGCCCGGTGATGATCCAGGTGCTGGAGGGGGAGAATGCCATCGCCAAGAACCGGGAGCTCATGGGCGCCACCGATCCCAAGAAGGCCGCGCCCGGAACCATCCGCGCGGACTTTGCTCAGAGCATCGACGCCAACGCGGTGCATGGCTCGGACGGCCCGGACACCGCCCGGGCGGAGATCGCCTATTTCTTCCCCGAAATGGAAGTGTATTCCGGCCGCTAACGGCCGGGGCCGCGCCGTCTGGCGCGACCTTGTGAGGATTCCGGCTGCGTGACCGTCAATCTGCTCGACTTCGACCTTGCGGGACTCACCCGCCACTTCGCCGAGACGCTGGGTGAGAAGCCCTTCCGCGCCCGGCAGGTGATGCGCTGGGTGCACCAGGCCGGGGCGCAGGATTTCGCCGCCATGACTGACCTAGCCAGGTCGCTGCGGGAAAAACTCGCCGCGACCGCGACGGTCACCCCGCCTGCCATTGTCTCCGAGCACCGCTCCGCGGACGGCACGGTCAAATGGCTCCTCGACACTGGTGGTGCCAATGCGGTGGAGACGGTGTTCATCCCGGAGGGGGACCGGGGCACCCTGTGTGTCTCCTCCCAGGTGGGCTGTGCCTTGGCCTGCACCTTCTGTGCCACCGGCCGGCAGGGTTTCAACCGCAATCTGTCGGTGGCGGAGATCATCGGCCAGCTGTGGCTGGCCAACCGGGCCCTGCGGGCAGCCGGTCTGGGCGAGCGGCCCGTTACCAACGTGGTGCTGATGGGCATGGGCGAGCCCCTCACCAATTTCGACAATGTGGTGACGGCGCTCCACATCATGCTGGACGACCACGCCTATGGTCTGTCGCGCCGGCGCGTGACGGTGAGCACCTCCGGCATCGTGCCGGCCATGGATCGGCTGCGCGAGACTTGCCCGGTGGCCCTGGCGGTGTCTCTGCATGCACCCAACGACACCCTGCGCGACGAGCTCGTCCCCATCAACCGCAAATATCCCCTGCGCGAGCTGATGGCGGCCTGCCAGCGTTATCTGGCCCGGGCGCCGCGCGATTTCATCACCTTCGAATACGTGATGCTGGACGGTGTCAATGACACGCCCGCCCATGCCCGGGAGCTCATCGCCCTGACGCGGGACGTGCCCTGCAAGTTCAACCTGATCCCCTTCAATCCCTTTCCCGCTGCGGGCTACGCCCGCTCCACGCCGGAGGCCATCAGACGCTTCCGGGAGATCCTGCAGGAAGCGGGCCACGTGGTCACCACGCGCAAGACCCGTGGCGACGACATCGCCGCCGCCTGCGGCCAGCTCGCGGGAAGGGTGCAGGACAAGAGCCGGCGTGTCCTGCGTCTGGCAACGGGAGTGACTCCATGATTCTGGTGAGCCGTTCGAAGCGCATCCTGTTCGCTTTCCTGCTGCTCCTGTTCGGGGGCGCCTGTGCCCAGCAGCCGGTGCAGACGCCGAACCTGAGCCAGGAGGAGAGCGCCCGGCTGGAGGCGGCGCGCGCCCACACCGAGCTGGGTTCGGCCTATTTGGGCGTGGGGCAGGTCGGCGTGGCTCTGGAGGAGTTCACCATCGCCATCCAGATCTATCCCAAATATGCGCCGGCCCATTACATGCTCGGTCTGGTGCACATGGAGCTCAAGGAGGATGCGCAGGCCGAGGCCGCCTTCCGCCGCGCCATCGAGCTGGACCCCGGAAGCTCCGAGGCCTACAACAACTACGGCTGGTTCCTCTGCCAGCGCAACCGCATCGACGACGCGATCCGGCAGTTCACCCTCGCCCTCAAGAACCCGCGCTACGAAACCCCGGAGAAGGCCTACGTCAATGCCGGCATCTGCTCCCGCAAACGCAACGACGAGGGCGCGGCGGTGGACTATTTCGAGCGGGCCCTCAAGGTGCAGCCCAATAATCCGCTGGCCCTTTATCATCTGGCGGACATTCACTACCGCCGCGGTGATCCGGCCACTGCCAAGAGCCTGCTGTTGCGCTACATGAAGGCCAACCTGCCCACTGCGGAGGCCCTGTGGCTCGGTGTGCGGGTGGAGCGGCGCCTGGGTGACCGCAGCGCCGAGGCGAGCTATGCCCAGATGCTGCGCCAGCGCTACCCGGATGCGCCGGAAACGCAGCTGCTCAAGGCCGAACGCTACGAATGAGCGAACAGGAAGCCTCACCGGACAGCGTGCCCACCGCGCGCACGGTGGGCGAGATGTTGCGCGAGGCCCGGGGGCGCCGGCAGCTCTCGGCGGCGGACGTGGCGCGGCACCTGCGCCTGAGCCTGCGTCAGGTGGAGGCGCTGGAGGCCGACGATTTTGCCGCGCTGCCCGGCCATCCCATCGTGCGCGGCTTCATCCGCAACTACGCGCGGCTGTTGCAGATCGACGCCGCGCCTCTGCTCGCCGCCTACGAGGCGGCGCAACCGCAGGCAAACAGCCCGCTTCCCGCGCCCCGTGGGCAGCCCATCGAGATCTCGCCCAGACCCTCGCGGCGCTGGCTGGTCTATCTGCTGCTGGCGCTCGTGGTCCTCATCGGGGTGCCGCTGGTCATCTATCTCCTGCTCCACGACGACGGGCGCAGCCTGCCCCGCGCCGCGGCGCCTGCGCCGGTTGCCCCTGCGCCTGCGGCGACCACCCCCGTGGAGGTGCCGCTGCCTGCCAGTGCGCCGCTGCCTGCGGAGGTGGCGCCGGCCACCCCCGCGGCGGGCCCGGCAGCGGCGGGGACGCCTTCAGCGGCCACTCTGCACTTCGCTTTCGACGAGGATGCCTGGGTGGAGGTCCGCGATGCCCAGGGCCGCAAGCTGCTCTCCCAGCTCAACCGCAAGGGAAGCGAACAAACCCTGACCGGACAGGGGCCATTCAGCATCGTGGTGGGCAATGCCGCCCATGTGCGCCTCACCTATAATGGCGAACCGGTCGATCTGACCCCCCACGTCAAGGTCAATGTCGCCCGCCTCACCCTGGAGTAGCCATGCATTCCTGCCAAATTCCCCGACGCTTTAGCCGCCGCATCATGGTGGGCGACGTGCCAGTGGGCGGCGGTGCGCCCATCTCCGTGCAGACCATGACCAACACGGAAACCTGCGACGTGGAGGCGACCGTGGCCCAGATCGAGCGGGCTGCCAGGGCCGGCGCCGACATCGTGCGGGTGTCGGTGCCCAGCATGGAGGCGGCGGAAGCCTTCGGAGCCATCCGTCGCCGCTCGCCGGTGCCGCTGGTGGCCGACATCCATTTCGATTACCGCATCGCCCTGCGCGTGGCCGAGCTGGGCGCCGACTGCCTGCGCATCAACCCGGGCAACATCGGGCGCGAGGATCGGGTGCGGGCGGTGGTGCAGTCGGCCCGGGATCATGGGATTCCCATCCGCATCGGGGTCAATGCCGGCTCGCTGGAGAAGGATTTGCAGAAGAAATACGGCGAGCCCACCCCCGAGGCACTGGTGGAATCAGCGCTGCGCCACGTGGAGATCCTGGACCGTCTCGATTTTCACGATTTCAAGGTCAGCGTGAAGGCCTCCGACGTGTTCATGGCGGTGGAGGCCTATCGCTTGCTGGCGCGCCAGATCGAGCAGCCCCTGCATCTGGGTATCACCGAGGCCGGCGGCCTGCGTTCCGGTACGGTGAAATCGGCCATTGGCATCGGCATGTTGCTCGCCGAGGGCATCGGGGACACCATCCGCGTGTCCCTGGCGGCCGATCCGGTGGAGGAAGTCCGGGTCGGCTTCGACATCCTCAAGAGCCTGCACCTGCGCAACAAGGGCGTGAACATCGTCGCCTGTCCGTCCTGCTCGCGCCAGGAATTCGACGTGATCAAGACGGTCAATGAGCTGGAAGCGCGCCTGGAGGACGTACTGGAGCCCCTCACCGTGGCGGTGATCGGCTGCTGCGTGAATGGTCCCGGCGAAGCGCGCGAGGCCGACATCGGCCTGGCCGGTGGTTCGCCCAGCCTGCTCTACGTGGGCGGCAAGCCCAGCCACAAGGTGGAGGCGGCTGCGCTGGTGGACGAACTGGAGCGCCAGGTGCGGGCCCATCTGGCCGCCCGGAAGGAGGCAGGCGAGGGCGGGCTGCGCACCATTCCGATCAAGGCCGCAGGTTAGGCCGTCCCACGCCGCCCGCCAGAAGGCGGCGATTCCCGGAAGAGACAGCGCAAAGGCGGCGGGCGGGGCCCGTCAGGGAGCAATCTTGTCCAGGAAAAACGAGCAATGGCAGAGCTTTTGGATCTGAGCGGCGTGGAGCCGCTGCGTGCCCAGCTGGCGCGGCATCCGGTCTATGAACGGGTGCGGAACGTGGCGGACCTGCGTGTCTTCATGGAACACCATGTCTATCCCGTGTGGGATTTCATGTCCCTGGTGAAATCGCTGCAGGCGGTGGTCGCCCCCACCAGTGTGCCCTGGGTGCCACGGGGCGATGCCGCGGTGCGCCGCTTCATCAACGAAATCGTGCTGGAGGAGGAGTCGGACGAGGGCGTGCCGGGCGCAGCCGGGGACTACAACTACGCCAGCCATTTCGAGCTTTATTGCGCCGCCATGGGCGAAGTGGGGGCCGACCCCTCGCCCGCACGCGCCTTCGTGGAGCTGGCGGCGAGCCATGGCATCGAGTCCGCCCTGGCCACGGGCAGGGTGCCGGAACCGGCGCGGGAATTCATGCGCGCCACCTTCGGGTTCATCGCCACCGGCAAGCCCCACGTGGTGGCGGCCGCGTTCTCCCTCGGGCGGGAGAGCGTGATCCCGCCCATGTTCCGGGCCCTGCTGGAACGCATGGGGGTGACGCGGGAGCAGGCTCCCGCCTTCCACTACTACCTGGAACGCCACATCCACCTCGACGAAGGCAGCCACGCGCCCCTCGCCCTGAGGCTGCTGGAAAACCTGTGTGCGGGCGACGCCGGGCGCATCGCGGAAGCGCGCGAGGCGGCCTGTGCGGCGCTTGCTGCCCGCATCCGTTTCTGGGATGGCGTGCTGGCGGCACTCGAGGTGTCCGCCGCGGCTGCGGCCTGAATCGGGTAGAATGCCGCCTTTTCACGGAAATCCGACCCCATGGCAGGCAGCCTTCAAGCCGTCCGCGGGATGAACGACATCCTGCCCCAGGCTATTCACGCCTGGGAGTGGTTCGAGGATACGGTGCGCGACTGGCTGGCATCCTACGGCTATCGCGGCATCCGCACGCCCATCGTGGAACACACGGCATTGTTCCGGCGTGCCATCGGCGAAGTCACGGACATCGTCGAGAAGGAGATGTACACCTTCGAGGACGCCCTCAACGGGGAGAGTCTCACCCTGCGTCCGGAAGGCACCGCGGCCTGTGTGCGCGCCGTGCTGCAGCATAGCCTGCTGGCCCAGGGGCCCCAGCGTCTGTGGTACCTGGGCCCCATGTTCCGCCACGAGCGTCCCCAGCGCGGGCGGTATCGTCAGTTCCATCAGGTGGGCGTGGAGGCCCTGGGCTGGCCCGGGCCCGACATGGACGTGGAACACATCCTGATGACCGCCCGGCTGTGGCGGCTGCTGGGCATCACCGACGTGGAGCTGCAAATCAACACCTTGGGCACGGCGGAGGACCGGGCCCGGCACCGGGCGCGCCTCATCCATTACCTGGAACGGCACCAGGACGCGCTGGACGAAGACGCGCGCCGGCGCCTCTACACCAATCCCCTGCGCATTCTCGATACCAAGAATCCCGCCCTGCAGGAACTGGTGGCCGCGGCGCCCAAACTGCTCGACGATCTCGACGAGGTGTCCCTGCGTCATTTCGAAGGGGTGCAGGCGCTCCTGCGGCAGGCCGGCGTGTCCTTCGTCATCAACCCGCGTCTGGTGCGCGGGCTGGACTACTACAACTTCACCGTGTTCGAGTGGGTCACGCAGCGGCTGGGCGCCCAGGGCACCATCTGTGCCGGCGGCCGTTATGACGGGCTGGTGGAACAGCTGGGTGGCCGGCCCACCCCGGCCTGCGGTTTCGCCCTGGGGGTGGAGCGCGTGCTCGCCCTGCGTGAGGAAGAGGGGCAGCAGGTGAGCCCACCCGTGCCTGATGCCTATGTGGTGCATGGGGGAAGCGGCGTGGAAAGCCACGCCCTGCGCCTGGCGGAAGATTTGCGCGAGGCGGGCTTCAGGGTGGTGCTCCATTGCGGTGGCGGCAGCTTCAAGTCACAGATGAAGAAGGCCGATGCCAGCGGTGCCCGATTTGCGCTCATCATCGGGGAGGACGAGATGGCGCGCGGGGTGGTGGGCGTCAAGGCACTGCGGGAAGCTGCGGAACAGGTGGAAGCGACGCCGGAAGAACTGGCGGATCTGTTGCGGCGGGCCTGAAGCACACGGGGCGCGGGAAGGAAAGAAGAGATGGCACTGGATCTGCAGGAACAGGAACAGCTGGATGCTCTCAAGGCCTGGTGGAAGGCCCATGGCACCAAGGTGGTCGCCGCGATGCTGGTGTTCGTGCTGGCGGTGGCGGGCTACCGGGGCTGGACCTGGTATGAGGCGCGTCAGCGTAGCGAGGCCAGCCGCCTGTACCAGGTCCTGGAGCAGGCCTTCACGGGTGGTGACACGAAAAAGGTGCGTGCGGTGGCGGGCGAGCTCATGGAAAAGTATGCGCGTACGCCCTACGCGCTGGATGCCGCGCTGCTGGCGGCCAGGGCCAATGCCCAGGCGGGGGACCGCAAGAGTGCACAAAACCAGCTCCAGTGGGTGATCGATCGTGCCCGTGACAATGCCAGCCGCGATCTCGCCCGCCTCAACCTGGCGGCCATCCTCCTCGACGAGAAGCAGTACGACGCCGCGCTCAAAATCCTCGATGCCCCCCACGATGCCGCCTTCGAGGTGCTGTTCCAGGAACGCCGCGGCGATGTGCTGGCCGCCCAGGGCAAGCGCGAGGCGGCGGCCGCGGCCTATCGCGCGGCGCTTGCGCGGCTGGCGCAGGATGCGCCGGCCCGGGCCATACTGGAAATCAAGCTGGAATTCGTGGAGAGCCACGGATGAGGGCTGGCGCACGTCGCCCCGTGGCACGTCTCGCGCTCGCCCTGGGCGTGCTGCTGCTTGCCGCCGGCTGCGCCAGCGTGGGCGAGCTGTGGGATGACTGGTTTGGCACCTCGGCCCGGCGCGACGTGCCCGCTCCCCTGGTCGAAATAACGCCCAGCGCCCGTGCGACCGTGCGTGCCCAGGCCCAGGTGGGAAGCGCGGGCAACGCCGTGTTCGTGCCCGGTGTGGGCCAGGATGGGGTGTTCGCCGCCGCGGCCGACGGACGCCTGGTGCGCTTCGAGCTTCCCACCGGGCGCGAGGTGTGGAAGGTGGAGCTCAAGCAGCGCCTGTCCGCGGGCGTCGGGGTGGGGCCCGGGCTGGTGGTGGTGGCCGGTCCCAAGGGCGATGTGTTCGCCTACGATCACCAGGGCAAGCCGGTTTGGACCGCGCGGGTGTCCAGCGAGGTGCTCGCGGTGCCGGTGGTGACCCGGGACAGCGTGTACGTGCGCAGCCTGGACGGCCGCATCCATGCCCTGGATGCCGCCACCGGTCAGCGCAGGTGGTTCTATCAGCGCGCCATTCCCGCCCTCACGGTACGCAACACGGCCGGGCTGCTTGCGGACCGCAACGGCGTGTTCGCCGGCTTCGGGGGCGGCAAGCTGGTGGCCCTGGAAGCGGCCAACGGCATGGTGGCCTGGGAGGCCACGGTGGCCCAGCCGCGCGGGGTGAGCGAGCTGGAACGCATCGCCGACGTCACCAGCCTTCCCGTCACCGATGGCCAGCTCATTTGCGCAGCGGCCTTCCAGGGACGCGTGGCCTGCTTCGACATCAACACCGGCGCCCCGGTCTGGGGGCGCGAACTTTCCAGCTTTACCGGGGTGGCGCTGGATGCCCGCAACCTGTACGTGACCGAGGCGCGCGGCGCGGTCCACGCCCTCGACAAGGCAAGCGGTGCTTCCGTGTGGAAGCAGGACAAGCTCGCCTTCCGGCAGCTCTCGGGACCTGCGGTCTATCGGGGCTACGTGGTGGTGGGCGATCTCCAGGGGTACGTGCATTTCCTGTCGCGGGAGGATGGCGCCTTCGCCGCACGCATCGCCACCGACGGCAGCCCCATTCGCGCCACGCCCCAGATCACGCCCCAGGGCGTGCTGGTGCAGACGCTCAAGGGCAACCTCTACCTGATCGGCCTCGATTGAGGCCGGCCGCCCCGTCATGAAACCCACCATCGTCCTCGTCGGGCGGCCCAACGTGGGCAAGTCCACCCTGTTCAACCGGCTCACCCGTTCCCGCGCGGCGCTGGTGGCCGATCTGCCCGGCCTGACCCGCGACCGCCACTATGGCCACGGGCGCGTCGGCGACAAACCCTATCTGGTGGTGGACACGGGTGGCTTCGAGCCGGTGGCCAAAGACGGCATCCTGCACGAAATGGCGCGCCAGACCCTGCTCGCGGTGGATGAGGCGGATGCGGTGGTGTTCCTGGTGGATGCGCGCCAGGGCGTCACCCCTCAGGACAAGACCATCGCCGAGACGCTGCGCCGCGCCGGTCGCCCGGTGTATCTCGCGGTAAACAAGGCGGAAGGCATGGATCGCGCCACGGTGGCGGCGGAATTCCACGAGCTGGGATTCGGTGACCCGCTGCCCATTTCCGCCAGTCACGGCGACGGCGTGCGCGAGCTGATGGACATCGTGCTGGAGCCCTTCCCGCAAGAAGAGGAGGCGCCACCGCCCGAGCATCCCAAGATCGCCATCATCGGTCGCCCCAACGTGGGCAAGTCCACGCTGCTCAACAGTCTGCTGGGGGAAGAGCGCGTGATCGCCTTCGACCAGCCGGGCACGACGCGCGACAGCATCTACGTGGACTTCACCCGCAACGACCGGCACTACACCCTGATCGACACTGCGGGCGTCCGGCGCAAGGGGCGCGTGTTCGAGGCCATCGAGAAATTCTCGGTGATCAAGACCCTGCAGGCCATCGAGGATGCCAATGTGGTGGTGCTGGTGCTGGATGCGCGCCAGGACATTTCCGACCAGGATGCCCATCTCGCCGGGTTCGTGCTGGAAGCGGGCAAGGCAGTCGTGGTGGCGGTCAACAAGTGGGATGGTCTGGACGACTACCGGCGGGAGCAGGTGAAACGGGAAGTGGCCCATCGCCTGGCGTTTCTTTCCTTCGCGCGCGTGCATTACCTCTCGGCCCTGCAGGGGACGGGGCTCGCGGCGCTGTTCAGGTCCATCGACGAAGCCTATGCCGCGGCCATGGCCAAGCTGCCCACGCCCCAGGTCACACGCGTGCTGCAGGAAGCCGTGCTGGCCCATGCGCCTCCCCGCGCCGGCCAGTTCCGTCCCAAGCTGCGCTATGCCCATCAGGGTGGGACCAATCCGCCGGTGATCGTCATTCATGGCACCAATGTCCTGGCCATTCCCGACAGCTACCGGCGTTATCTCGAGAACACCTTCCGCGAGGCCTTTGTACTGCGCGGCACCCCGCTGCGGGTGGAATTCCGGCAGGGCCACAACCCCTACGCGGAAAAGAAGCCCGCCCCCCTCACCAAACGTCAGGAAGCCAAGAAGCGCCGCCACCGGCGCTATCTCAAAAAGAAATTCGGGCGCGACTGAAGGCCCGGGCAAAGGCCGGTGTCCCTGATGGGGGCCGTCCGCCGTGATGATGCAATCGTCAAGGAAATTCCGGGCGCCCACGCCGATTTGCCTCAGCCCGGCCATGGGCGTGCTGCGTGTTTTTTCAGGCGTTTTTTAGGCATCCGGGCATTTTCGGGCTCGGACCAGGAACTCCGGGCGGCGCGAAAGCGTCACACGAGTGCTTGAAACGGCCGGAAACGGCCCGATTTTTGGGCAGGTCACGGCTTTTGTTCTATCATGTGACCACGGGGGGTTCCCGGGGACGCGCCGGCGCGAATCCCGGGAGGCCGGATCTGGAAACCAGACAACAATGCATTGGAGTAGCCATGAGCGGCAAAGGGCAATTGTTACAAGACCCGTTTCTGAACACTTTACGCAAAGAGCATATCCCGGTCTCGATCTATCTCGTCAACGGCATCAAGCTGCAGGGCCAGATCGAATCCTTCGACCAGTACGTGGTGCTGCTCAAGAACACCGTGACCCAGATGGTGTACAAGCACGCCATCTCCACCGTCGTTCCCACCCGTCCGGTGCACATCTCCCACGATGCCCCCGACGCCTGAGGGACTGGCGTCCGTCCCCACTGCCGCGCCGTCCCTCAACCGGGCGGTGCTGGTCAGCATCGACTTCGGTGACCCCGACGAGGCAGAAAGCCTCGAGGAACTGCGTCGCCTGACCGAAAGCGCGCGCGCCACGCCCCTGGCGGTGGTGACCGGCCGGCGCAGCCGCCCGGACGCGGCGCTGTTCGCCGGCAGCGGCAAGGTGGAGGAGATTGCGGATCGCGTGGCGGAGACGGGGGCGGACGTGGTGATCTTCAATCACGAACTCTCCCCGGGCCAGCAGCGCAATCTGGAAGGCCGGCTCAAGTGCCGGGTCATCGACCGCACCAGCCTGATCCTGGACATCTTCGCCCAGCGCGCCCAGTCCCATGAAGGCAAGCTGCAGGTGGAGCTTGCCCAGCTGGAATACCTGGCCACCCGCCTGGTGCGTGGCTGGACCCACCTGGAACGGCAGAAGGGTGGCATCGGCCTGCGTGGTCCCGGCGAGACGCAGCTGGAAACCGACCGACGCCTGCTCGCCAAACGGGTCAAACTGCTCAAGGAGCGGCTGGCGCGACTGGGACGCCAGCGGCAGACCCAGCGCCGCGCCCGGGGCCGGCGCGAGGTGTTTACGGTGTCTCTGGTGGGCTATACCAACGCCGGCAAGTCCACGCTGTTCAACCGTCTCACCCATGCCCGCGCCTACGCCGCGGACCAGTTGTTCGCCACCCTGGACACGACATCGCGCCGCCTGTTCCTGCCGGAGGTCGGCCCGGTGGTGCTGTCGGATACGGTGGGCTTCATCAAACGGTTGCCCCATACCCTGATCGAGGCCTTCCGCGCCACCCTGGAAGAGGCGGTGCAGGCCGACCTGCTGCTGCACGTGGTGGACGCGGCCTCGCCGGTGCGCGACGGGCACATCGAGCAGGTCAACGCGGTGCTGGCCGAGATCGGGGCCCGGGACATCCCGCAAATCCTGGTTTACAACAAGATCGACACGCGCGGCCTGGCGCCGGGCTTCGAGCGGGACGACTGTGGTAAGATTGCGCGCGTTTGGCTCAGCGCCCACACCGGCGCGGGCCTGGATGGCCTGCGGCTGGCCATCACCGAGGCGGCCGCGGCGGCCCGCCCCGAGGCGCGGGCCGAAGCCGCGTGCTAGAGCGTCCCCGATCCATCTCCCACGAGCAAACTGCACTGGAATCCGCATGGCCTGGAACGACCCCGACTGGGGCAGGAAGACGACTGGTGGTCCGCCGGATCTGGACGAACTCTGGCGCAATTTCAACGCCAGGCTGAACCGCATGTTCGGCGGCAAGGGCGGCGGGCGCCCCCCTGCCGGGGAAACGGGCCAGCCGGGCTTCCGCGGGGCGCCCGTGCTCATCGCCCTGATCCTAGCGATCTGGCTGGGCAGCGGCTTTTATATCGTCAATGCGCGCGAGCGGGGCGTGGTGCTGCGCTTCGGCAAGTTCGTCGAGCTCACCATGCCGGGACCGCGCTGGCATCTGCCTTATCCCATCGAGACGGTGGAGATCGTCGATGTGGAGGGCAACCGCATCACCGAGATCGGCTACCGCCAGAACGTGCAGAACAGACAGGCCCACGAGGCCACCATGCTCACCGGCGACAAGAGCATCGTCAATGTGCTGTTCGCGGTGCAGTATCGCGTGACGGATCCCCGGCAGTTCCTGTTCAACAACCAGATCGGCGACGATCAGGCCTACGTGCGCCAGATCGCGGAAAGCGCCATGCGGGAAGTGGTGGGCAAGACCAAAATCGACTCGGTGCTCTATGAAAGCACCCAGGTGGCCAACAAGGCGGGTGAGCTCATCCAGCAGATGCTGGAGCGTTACCAGTCCGGCATCACCGTGCAGAACGTGACCATCAGCCAGGTTCAGCCGCCCGAGCAGGTGCAGGCCGCATTCGACGACGCCAACCGTGCCGATCAGGACCGCAAGCGGATGCGCAGCGAGGGCGAGGCCTACGCCAACGACGTGATTCCCAAGGCCAAGGGTACCGCCGCGCGGCTCTTGCAGGAGGCGGAAGGCTACCGCCAGAGTGTGATTGCCAATGCCGAGGGCGATGCGGCACGCTTCCGCGCCCTGGTGGCGGAATACAACAAGGCGCCCGCCGTGACCCGTGACCGGCTCTATCTGGAAGCGATGCAGCAGATCCTCAGCAACACCACCAAAATCGTGGTGGACCAAAAATCCGGCGGCAGTCTGCTTTATCTGCCCCTGGACAAGCTGATGCAGCAGGCGACACCCGAGGCCGCGGCGCCACCGGCACCCAAAGCTTCCGCCACGCCGGAGGCACCGCGCGCCCCGGCGGATGACACCCGCATGCGTGAACTGCTGCGCAACCGGGAGGGCCGCTGATGAAGCCCAATGCCGCAACCATACTCGTCGCGGGACTGATCCTGCTCGTGCTCGCGAGCTTTACCCTGTTCACCGTGGACCAGCGCCAAAATGCCCTGGTGCTCCAGCTGGGCGAGATCGTCTCCATCAAGACCCAGCCCGGCCTGTACCTCAAGGCTCCCCTGGTGCAGAACGTGATCTACGTGGACCGCCGGGTGCGCACGCTGGATACGCCGGATTCCGATCTCATCATCACGTCGGAAAAGATCAACATGCTGGTGGATTCCTTCGTCAAGTGGCGCGTGGCCGACGCCCGGCAGTACTACGTGAGCGTGCGTGGCGACGAAAAGAGCGCCGAGGCGCGCCTGCTCCAGCTGGTGCGCGACGGTTTGCGCGCGGAATTCAACAAGCGTACCGTTGATGACGTGGTCTCCGGCCAGCGGGAACAGGTGATGGAGAGCCTGCGCGCCAACGTGGACCGCGAGGCGCGTGCGTTGGGCATCCAGGTGGTGGACGTGCGGCTCAAGCGCGTCGATTATTCGGAAAAGGTGGCCGATTCGGTGTACGAGCAGATGCGGCAGGAGCGGGTGCGCGTGGCCAACGAACGCCGTTCCACCGGCGCGGCGGAAAAGGAAAAGATCCAGGCGGACGCCGACAAGCAGCGCCAGATCATCATTTCCGAGGCCTATCGCGATGCCCAGCGCATCAAGGGCGAGGGGGATGCCAAGGCCGCCGCCATCTACGCCCAGGCCTATTCCCTCAACCCGGAGTTCTACGCCTTCTACCGCAGCCTGGATGCCTACAAGGAGAGCTTCAGGAACCGCAGCGACATCCTGGTGCTGGATCCCAACTCCGAGTTCTTCAAGTATTTCAGGAACCCCGGCCGGGGCGCCAAGTAAGGCCATGGGAGTGAGTCTGCTCATGGCCCTGGGGCTGATGCTCGTGCTGGAAGGGGTGCTGCCCTTCGCCGCCCCGGCCCTCTGGCGTGATGCCTTCCGCCGCCTCACGGCCCTGAGCGACGGCCAGCTGCGCTTCATGGGCCTGCTGTCCATGTTGATCGGCCTCGCGCTCACCTGGCTCGCCGCCTGACCCATGCATACCTGGCTGCTGCCCGAGAACATCGAGGACCTTCTGCCGCCCCAGGCCTGGCAACTGGAGCAGGCACGGCGCACCGCCCTGGATCTTTTCGCCAGCCACGGCTACCAGCTGATCCAGCCGCCCCTGATCGAATTCCTGGAATCGCTGCTCACCGGTACCGGGCGGGACATGCGTCTGGATACCTTCAGCCTGGTGGACCAGTTGAGCGGGCACCCGCTGGGGGTGCGTGCCGACATCACGCCCCAGGCGGCGCGCATCGATGCCCATCTGCTCAACCGCCAGGGTGTGACCCGCCTGTGCTATGCGGGGAGCGTGCTCCACACGCGCCCCGCGGCGGTGGACGAGAACCGGGAGCCCTTCCAGGTGGGTGCCGAACTGTTCGGCCATGCCGGCCTGGAAGCCGATCTGGAAATCCAGCGTCTGATGCTGGAGCTGCTGGCGCGGCTCGAGCTTCCGGACGTGCTGCTGGCTCTGGGACACGTGGGCATCTTCCGGGCGCTGGCGCGCCGCGCGGATCTCGACGGGGAACGGGAGGCGGATCTGTTCGAGGCACTCCAGATGAAGGATGTGCCCACCTTGCGCGAACTGGCGGCAGACCTGCCGGGCGAGATCCGCGATGCCCTGCAGGTGCTGCCCAATCTCTACGGCCCGCGCGCGGTTCTGGAGGAAGCGGCGAAGCGGCTGCCGGCCTACCCGGAAATCGGTGCGGCCCTGGATGCCCTGCAGACCCTGGCCGATGCGCTGCAGGAACAGGGTGGCGAGCTGCATTTCGATCTCGCCGAGCTGCGCGGCTACCACTATCACAGCGGCGTGGTGTTCGCGGCCTATGTGCGGCAATGCCCGCGCGCCGTGGCCCAGGGGGGGCGGTACGACGGGGCCGGCAGGGTGTTCGGCCGGGCGCGCAGCGCCACCGGCTTTTCCATGGATCTGCGCAACCTCCTGCCCCTGCTGCCCGCGCCGCAGCCGCGCGGCGCCATCCTCGCCCCCTGGGGCGACGATCCGGCGTTGCGGGCGCGCATCGAGGAACTGCGCGCGGCAGGCGAGGTAGTGGTGGTGGAATTGCCGGGGCAGGCAGCACACCGTGCCGAATCGGGTTGCGACCGCCAGCTGGTGGCCCGCGAGGGGGGCTGGCAGGTGGTGGCCCTGGCGCGCGACGCATGACATCGATGACACAGGGAGAGGACAGGCGCTCATGACGAGAAACGTGGTGGTGATCGGCACCCAGTGGGGTGACGAAGGCAAGGGCAAGATCGTCGACTGGCTGACCGATCGGGCCCAGGGGGTGGTGCGTTTCCAGGGAGGGCACAACGCCGGCCACACCCTGGTGGTGGGTGGCAAGAAGACCGTGCTGCACCTCATTCCCTCCGGTATCCTGCGCGAGAACGTGCGCTGCTACATCGGCAACGGTGTGGTGGTTTCGCCCCAGGCGCTGATGGAGGAAGTGGACATGCTGGAGCGGGCCGGCATCGACGTGGTGAGCCGGCTCACCATTTCGGAAGCCTGCCCCCTGATCCTGCCCCACCATGTGGCGCTGGACCACGCCCGCGAGGCGGCCAAGGGCGCGGCCAAGATCGGCACCACCGGGCGCGGCATCGGCCCCGCCTATGAGGACAAGGTGGCGCGCCGCGCCATCCGCATGAAGGATCTGTTCCACCGCGACCTGTTCGCGGCCAAGCTGGGCGAGGTGCTGGACCTGCACAACTTCATGCTGAAGAACTACTACCACGCGCCCACCGTGTCCTTCCAGCAGACCCTGGACGAGACCATGGCGCTGGCCGAGCGTATCCGACCCATGGTGGGGGATGTGCCGCGCCTGCTCTACGAGGCCAACAGGGCCGGGCAGAACCTGCTGTTCGAAGGCGCCCAGGGCACGCTGCTGGACATCGATCACGGCACCTATCCCTACGTGACGTCTTCCAACTGCACCGCGGGGGGCGCGGCCACCGGTGCCGGCGTGGGTCCCCACACCCTGCATTACGTGCTGGGCATCACCAAGGCCTACACCACACGCGTGGGTTCCGGTCCTTTTCCCACGGAGCTGTTCGACGAGGCGGGGCGTCATCTGGCGGAGCGGGGCCACGAATTCGGCTCCACCACCGGTCGCGCGCGCCGCTGCGGCTGGTTCGATGCCGCCGCGCTCAAGCGTTCGATCCAGATCAATGGCGTGTCGGGCCTCTGCGTGACCAAGCTGGACGTGCTGGATGGCATGGAAACCCTGCGCCTGTGCGTGGGGTACCGCCTGCCGGGCGGCACCAGCGACATCCTGCCGGTGGGCGCCGAGACGCTGGCGGAATGCGAGCCGATCTATGAGGAAATGCCGGGCTGGAAGGAAAGCACGGTGGGCATCCGCCGCTACCAGGACCTGCCGGCTGCGGCGCGCAATTATCTGAAGCGCATGGAAGAGCTGTGTGAAGTGCCGGTGGACATCATCTCCACCGGGCCGGACCGGGAGGAGACCATCGTCCTGCGTCATCCCTACGACTGATGCCGGTAAAGAAAAAGGGCGGTTGGTGAACCAACCGCCCTTCGTGTTTTGGTGCCCAGGAGAGGACTCGAACCTCCACAGTGTTGCCACCGCTAGGACCTGAACCTAGTGCGTCTACCAATTCCGCCACCTGGGCAAGAGCCGCAATTGTAATGAAAAAGAGACCGATGTCAATGAAGAAGAAGCCCGCAAAGCTGCCGGCCGTGCGTCTGGCCGATCCCTACTACGAGCGGGAGAAGGAAAAGTACGGCCACCCCCTTCCCAGCCGCGAATACATCCTGCAGAAGCTGGAGGAACACGGCGTCCCCATTCCGTTCGAGGCGTTCGCCCGGCTGATGGGCATCCAGCCCGACGAGATGGACATCTTCGCGCGGCGCATCGACGCCATGGAGCGGCAGGGCCAGCTCATGCGCAACCGCAAGGGGGCGCTGTGCATGGTGGACAAGCTCCATCTGATCAAGGGGCGGGTGCAGGGCCACCCCGATGGCTTCGGCTTCGTGGTGCCGGAAGGCGGGGGGGAGGATGTCTTCCTCTCCCCCCGGGAAATGCAGGGGGTGATGCACGGCGACCTGGTGATGGTGCGCGTCACGGGCACGGATCGCCGCGGCCGCCCCGAGGGCACCGTGGTGGAGGTGCTGGAGCGCGCCAACAAGCGCGTCGTGGGCCGCCTCATGGCCGAGCGCGGCATCCTGTTCGTGGTGCCCGAAAACAAGCGCATCACCCAGGACATCCTGGTGGAGCCGAAGGGCGCCGGCAAGGCCAAGCCCGGCCAGGTGGTGGTGATCGAACTCACGGAACAGCCGTCGCGCTACGGCCAGCCCATCGGCCGCATCGTCGAGGTCCTGGGCGACTACGGCGATCCGGGCATGGAAATCGAGATCGCCGTGCGCAAACACAATCTGCCCTACGAATTCTCCCGGGAGATCGAGCGCCTGTGCAAAAAATTTCCCAAGGGTGTGCGCAAGGAGGATCTCTCCGGCCGCGAGGACATCCGCGACCTGCCCCTGGTGACCATCGACGGCGAGACCGCGCGCGATTTCGACGATGCCGTGTATTGCCAGAAACGCTGGCGCGGCTGGCGGCTGGTGGTGGCCATCGCCGATGTCAGCCACTATGTGCAGCACGGCGACCCCCTGGACCGGGAGGCGCTAAACCGCGGCAACTCGGTGTACTTCCCGCGCCGCGTCATCCCCATGCTGCCCGAGGTGCTCTCCAATGGTCTGTGCTCCATCAATCCCCAGGTGGACCGCCTGTGCATGGTGTGCGACATGGAGATCAGCGGCAGCGGCGAGATCAAAAAATACCGCTTCTATCCCGGGGTGATGCACTCCCATGCCCGGCTCACCTACAACCAGGTGTGGGACATGCTGCAGCATCCCCGGGGCGAGACCGCCCGCAACCATGCCCAGGTGCTGCCCCATCTGCAGAACCTGCACAAGCTCTACCAGGTGCTGGCCAAGGCGCGCGCCAAGCGCGGCGCGATCGACTTCGAGACCATCGAGACCCAGATGATCTTCAACGACCAGGGCAAGATCGAACGCATCGTGCCGGTGGAACGCAACGACGCCCACCGTCTGATCGAGGAGTGCATGCTGGCGGCCAACGTGTGTGCGTCAGATTTTCTCCAGCGCCACAAGCACCCCGCCCTCTACCGCATCCATGAAGGGCCGACGCCGGAGAAGCTGGAGGCCCTGCGGGAATTCCTGAAGAGTTTCGGCCTCACCCTGGGCGGCGGCGACCATCCCCATGCCAAGGACTACGCGAAACTGCTCGAGAAGATCAAGGGCCGGCCCGACGCCCAGCTTTTGCAGACCGTCATGCTGCGCTCCCTGCAACAGGCGGTGTACAGTCCCGACAACGTCGGGCATTTCGGCCTGGCCTACGAGTCCTACACCCATTTCACCTCGCCCATCCGGCGCTATCCCGATCTGCTCATCCACCGTGCCATCAAGGCCGTGCTGGCGGGTCGGCAGTACCAACCCGGCGACTGGCACGAGCTGGGCATGCACTGTTCCATGACGGAGCGGCGCGCCGACGAGGCCACCCGCGACGTGGAACAGTGGCTCAAGTGCTACTACATGCAGGACAAGATCGGCGAGGAGTTCGAGGGCACCATCAGCGGTGTCACCAGTTTCGGCCTGTTCGTCGCCCTCGACGGCGTGTACGTGGAAGGCATGGTGCACGTGTCCGAGCTGGGCAACGACTATTTCACGTTCGACGCCGCCCAGCACCGGCTCATCGGCGAACGCACCCACAAGGTGTATCGCCTGGCCGACCGGCTGCGCGTGCGCGTGGCCCGTGTCAGCCTCGAAACCAGCCGCATCGACTTCGTGCCCGTGGATACCGGCATCGAGCCCGGGGGCGAGGGCAGGGCGCGCAGCGGCAAAGGCCGCGGCCGTGCCGAATCCTGCCAGGGCGGGCCCGCGGGCGGTGAAACCCGGCAGAAACGCAGGCGCCGCGGTTCATGAGCCAGACGTCCCTTATCTATGGCTTCCATGCCGTGTTGAGCCGGCTGCGCGCCCATCCGGCCAGTATCCAGGAGATCTATCTCGATCAGGCGCGCCAGGACAAGCGCGCCCAGGCCCTGCTGGCGTCCGCCCGGCAGGCTGGGGTGCGGGTGATTCTGGTGGAACGGGCGCGCCTCGATGGCATGGCGGGGCGGGCGTCCCATCAGGGTGTGCTGGCGCGGGCGCGGCCGGTGCCGCTGCCGGTGCATCTGGACGACGTGCTGGCCAACCTCACGGAGCCCGCGCTGCTTCTGGTTCTGGACGGCGTGCAGGATCCCCACAACCTGGGCGCCTGCCTGCGCGTGGCCGATGCCATGGGCGCCCATGCCGTGGTGGCGCCCCGGGACCGCGCCGTGGGCCTCAATGCCACCGTGCGCAAGGTGGCCAGCGGCGCCGCCGAGACCGTGCCTTTCATCCCGGTCACCAATCTCGCCCGCAGCCTGCGCGAGCTCAAGGACCAGGGGGTATGGCTGCTGGGCGCGGCGGGGGAGGCGGAGCAGGACCTGTTCCAGACACGTCTCGCCGGCCCGCTGGCCTGGGTGCTGGGCGCGGAAGGCGAGGGGCTGCGCCGCCTCACGCGGGAGCTGTGCGACGAGCTGGTGCACATTCCCATGTTCGGCACAGTGGAAAGCCTCAACGTCTCGGTGGCGGCCGGCATCTGCCTGTACGAAACCCGGCGCCAGCGCCACGCCGCCTGAGCAAACTCCTCCCGGGCCGCCCCCGAGGCTGCGGCAGTCCGGTATAATTGCAAATTTTCCGCGCTTTCGGGTGACGCATGGGTGGCAAGACCCTCTACGACAAGCTTTGGGATGCCCACGTGGTGCACGTCGAGGAAGACGGCACCACGCTGCTCTACATCGACCGTCATCTGCTGCACGAGGTGACCAGTCCGCAGGCCTTCGAGGGATTGCGCATCAATCACCGCAAACCGTGGCGGGTGGAGGCCAACTTGGCGGTGGCCGATCACAACGTGCCCACCACGCGCCGCGACGCGGGCATTTCCGATCCCGTGTCCGCGCTGCAGGTGGAGACCCTGGACAAGAACTGCGAGACGTTCGGCATCACCGAGTTCAAGATGAACGACGTGCGCCAGGGCATCGTGCACGTGGTGGGGCCGGAGCAGGGAGCCACCCTGCCGGGCATGACCGTGGTATGCGGCGATTCCCACACGAGCACCCACGGCGCCTTCGCGGCGCTCGCCCACGGCATCGGCACGTCCGAGGTGGAGCATGTGCTGGCCACCCAGTGTCTCCTGCAAAAAAAATCCAAGTCCATGCTGGTGAAGGTGGAAGGCAGGCTTGCCCCCGGCGTCAGTGCCAAGGACGTGGTGCTGGCCATCATCGGCCGGATCGGCACCGCGGGTGGCACGGGCTATGCCATCGAATTCGCCGGCAGCACGATCCGCGAGCTGTCCATGGAAGGGCGCATGACCGTTTGCAACATGGCCATCGAGGCGGGGGCCCGTGCCGGCATGGTGGCGGTGGACGACAAGACCATCGAATATTTCCGCGGCCGGCCCTTTGCGCCCAAGGGCGAGATGTGGGAGCGGGCGGTTGCCTATTGGCGGACCCTGGTGAGCGATCCGGATGCACGCTTCGACAAGGTGGTGGAAATCGACGGCAGTGCCATCAAGCCCCAGGTCACTTGGGGGACCTCTCCGGAGATGGTCACCACCATCGATGGTCGGGTGCCCGATCCGGCGCAGGAACCGGATCCGGTCAAGCGCGCCAGCATGGAACGGGCGCTTGCCTACATGGGACTGGAACCGGGCACGCCCATCACGGACATTGCCATCGACAAGGTGTTCATCGGTTCCTGTACCAATTCCCGCATCGAGGACCTGCGCGCGGCGGCGGCCGTGGTCCGGGGGCGCCGTGTGGCCAGGAACGTCAAGCTCGCCATGGTGGTGCCGGGCTCCGGGCTGGTGAAGCGTCAGGCGGAAGCGGAAGGGCTGGACCGCATCTTCATCGAGGCGGGCTTCGAATGGCGTGAACCCGGCTGCTCCATGTGCCTGGCCATGAACGCGGACCGGCTGGAGCCCGGCGAGCGCTGCGCTTCCACTTCCAACCGCAATTTCGAGGGCCGCCAGGGACCCGGCGGCCGCACGCATCTGGTGAGTCCTGCCATGGCTGCGGCGGCGGCGATCGCCGGCCACTTCGCGGACGTGCGCACCTTCATGGAAACGCCCCGCGACGCGGCCTGATTCATCGAGGAGAGTCTGTCATGAAGAAGCTAAGCCTGCTGTTCCTGCTACTCGGGATGGTGTCCCTGTCCGGCTGCAATACCATCGAAGGTATGGGCAAGGACATCAAGAAGGGCGGCGAGATCATCGAGAAGGCGGCCAAGTAGTGGAACCCTTCGTGCGTCTCAACGGGCTGGTGGCGCCCCTCGACCGCGCCAACGTGGACACCGATGCCATCATTCCCAAGCAGTTTCTGAAGTCCATCAAGCGCACGGGTTTCGGGCCCAACCTGTTCGACGAGTGGCGCTATCTCGACCACGGCGAGCCGGGCATGGACAATTCCAAGCGGCCCCTCAATCCGGATTTCGTGCTCAACCAGCCGCGCTATCAGGGCGCACAGATCCTGCTTGCCCGGGAGAACTTCGGCTGCGGCTCCAGTCGCGAACATGCGCCTTGGGCCCTGCTCGATTACGGCTTCCGCGCCATCATCGCGCCCAGCTTCGCCGACATCTTCTACAACAACTGTTTCAAGAATGGCCTGCTGCCCATCGTGCTGGATGCGGCCGTGGTGGACCAGCTGTTTCGCGAGACCGAGGCGCAGGAGGGCTATCGCCTCGACATCGATCTCGCGGCCCAGACGGTGACCACGCCGTCCGGACAGGTCTTCTCCTTCGAGGTGGACGAATTCCGCAAATACTGTCTGCTCAACGGGCTGGACGACATCGGTCTGACCCTGCGCCACGTGGACAAGATCCGGGCCTATGAGGAGCGGCGCAGGATCGAGGCGCCGTGGCTGTTCAGCTGAAAGCTGCGCCATGGAAGGCACAGCCTGCTAGGGAGATTTTTCCATGAAGATCGCAGTCCTACCGGGCGACGGCATCGGCCCGGAAATCGTCGCCCAGGCGGTGAAAGTGATGCAGGCCCTGGCCCGCGACGGCCTGGCCCTGGAACTGGAGGAGGCACCCATCGGCGGGGCCGGTTATGACGCCGCGGGAGACCCGCTGCCGGAAGCCACGCTGCAGCTTGCCAAACAGGCGGACGCGGTGCTGCTGGGTGCAGTGGGCGGTCCCCAATACGACAGTCTGCCCCGGGACAAGCGTCCGGAGCGCGGCCTGCTGCGCATCCGCAAGGAACTCAACCTGTTCGCCAACCTGCGCCCGGCGGTGCTCTATCCCGAACTGGTAGGGGCGTCCACCCTGCGTCCCGAGGTGGTGTCCGGTCTCGACCTGATGATCGTGCGCGAGCTCACGGGTGACGTGTATTTCGGTCAGCCGCGGGGCATCGAGGTGCGCAATGGCGAGCGGGTCGGCTTCAACACCATGATCTATTCAGAGTCGGAGATCCGCCGCGTGGCCCACGTGGCCTTCGGCATCGCCATGAAGCGCAGCCGCAGGCTGTGCTCGGTGGAAAAGGCCAACGTCCTCGAGTGCTCCGAACTGTGGCGTCAGGTGGTGACCGAGGTTGCCCGCGACTACCCGGAGGTGGAACTGTCCCACATGTACGTGGACAACGCCGCCATGCAACTGGTGAGGAATCCGAAGCAGTTCGACGTGATCGTCACCGGCAACATCTTCGGCGACATCCTCTCGGACGAGGCGGCCATGCTCACCGGCTCCATTGGCATGCTGGCCTCCGCGTCCCTGGACGACCGGGGCAAGGGACTTTACGAGCCCATCCACGGTTCGGCGCCGGACATTGCCGGGCGGGACGTGGCCAATCCCCTGGCCACCATCCTGTCGGTGGCCATGATGCTGCGCTACAGTCTGAACCAGGAGGACGCCGCGCGTCGCGTCGAGGAAGCGGTACGCAGGGTGCTCGCCCAGGGTTTGCGCACGGCCGACATCCATACCGAGGGCACGAAGAAGGTCTCGTGCAGCGCGATGGGTGACGCGGTGGTCGCCGCGCTGTAAGGGACTGCCATGGCTACACGGAGATGCAGCGCAAACCGAGATCGGGCCGGTGGGATTTCCGTGTCTTTTGGCGAATCCGATTTCAGGAGAAACGAGTCATGATGAAAGTGGGCTTTGTCGGCTGGCGCGGCATGGTGGGTTCGGTACTCATGCAGCGCATGCGGGAGGAGAAGGACTTCGCGCTCATCGAGCCGGTGTTCTTCACGACCTCCAATCCGGGTGGCAAGGGTCCGGACGTGGGCAAGGAGGTGCCGCCTCTCAAGGATGCCCAGGATCTCGCTGCCCTGAAGGCCATGGACGCCATCGTCACCTGCCAGGGAGGGGACTACACCAAGGATGTCTATCCCCGGCTGCGTGCGGCCGGCTGGCAGGGCTACTGGATCGACGCCGCTTCCACCCTGCGCATGCAGGACGACGCGGTGATCATCCTCGACCCGGTCAACCGGAAAGTGATCGACGCCGCCCTGGCACGGGGCATTAAAACCTACGTGGGCGGCAACTGCACCGTCTCGCTGATGCTGATGGCCATCGGCGGCCTGTTCGAGCAGGGCCTGGTGGAGTGGATCAGTCCCATGACCTATCAGGCCGCCTCCGGTGCGGGCGCGCGCAACATGCGCGAACTCATCCAGCAGATGGGGGCCATCCACCAGGAGGTGAAGGATCTGCTCGACGATCCCGCTTCGGCGATTCTGGAAATCGACCGCAGGGTGACGGATTTCATGCGCTCCGACCGCTACCCCCTGGATGCCTGGCCGGTGCCCCTTGCGGGCTCGCTCATTCCCTGGATCGACGCGCAGCTGGAAAGCGGCCAGAGCAGGGAGGAGTGGAAGGCACAGGTGGAGTGCAACAAGATCCTTGGGCGCAGCGACCATCCCATTCCCATCGACGGTCTGTGCGTGCGCATCGGCGCCATGCGCTGCCACAGCCAGGCCCTCACCATCAAGCTCACACGCGATGTGCCCCTGGCCGACATCCACGACATCATCGCCGGCCACAATGCCTGGGTGAAGGTGGTGCCCAATGAGCGAGAGATCACCATGCGTGAGCTCACACCGGCCGCGGTGAGCGGTACCCTGACGGTGCCCGTGGGCCGGCTGCGCAAGCTCAACATGGGACCGCAGTACTTGTCCGCCTTTACCGTCGGGGACCAGCTCCTGTGGGGCGCCGCCGAGCCCCTGCGCCGCATGGTGCGCATCCTGCTGGAACGGTAATTCCTGTCGTCACACCCGCCCGGGGTGGTGCGCCCCGGGCGTGTCCTTGCGGGGATCAGCATGAAATACGACGTTTGCGTGGTCGGCCCGCGCACCCTGGTGGGGGAGACCCTGCTGGAAATCCTGGAAGAACGGGCGTTCCCGATCAAAGATCTGCACCTGCTCGATACGGGCGACGGCGTCGGGGAGACGGTGAGCTTCAAGGGCACCGACTACAGCGTGGGCGATGTCGCGGAATTCGATTTCGCCAGGGTGCGCCTCGCCTTCTTCTGCACCGATGCTGCGACGGCCCGGGAGCAGGTGCCGCGTGCCGCGGCGGCCGGCTGTCTGGTGATCGATGACAGTGAAGCCTTCCGCCGCGAGCCGGACGTGCCCCTGGTGGTGCCGGAGATCAATCCGGACGCCCTGGCCACGCTGCCGCCGCGGGGCGTCATTGCCAGCCCCAATACCTGCGCCACCCTCCTGGCCCTCACCCTCAAGCCGGTGCGCGATGCCTTCGGACTGGAGGCGGTGCGGGTGGTGACCTTCCAGTCCGTCTCCGGTACCGGGCGGGCGGCGGTGGAGGAACTCGCCCGCCAGTCCATGGCCCTGTTCAACCAGAACCCGCTGGAATGCGAGGTGTATCCCAAGCAGATTGCCTTCAACCTCCTGCCCCAGATCGGCAGTGAGGATGCCACGGGCTACACCACGGAGGAGCGCAAGCTGATGGAGGAGACGCGCCGCCTGCTGGAGCTGCCGGATCTGCCCATGGATGCCACCTGCGTGCGGGTTCCCGTGTTCTACGGCCATGCCCTGGTGGCACAGGTGCGCACCCAGCGTCCCCTGAGCCGGGAGGCGGCCCAGCGCCTGTTCGACGTGGCCCCGGGCATCGTGCTCTACGACCGGCCGGAGCCCGGCGGCTGTCCCACGCCCGTGGTGGAAGCGGCCACCAACGATCCGGTGTTCGTGGGCCGGGTGCGTCTCGCGGCTGCAGAAAATGCTAAAGGAATCACCTACTGGGCCGTAGTTGACAACATGCGCAAGGGTGCTGCGCTCAATTGCGTGCAGATTGCCGAAAAGTTAATCCAGAATCTCCAGAATTTGCCGCTGATGTAATGTGGTGCATCAGCTTGCATCCATAACTATTTGATGTTACCGTGGATAACCCGGCCAGGACATTCATGAGGGTGGCATGAAACCTAAACATACTCTAAAGCATTGGCTGATCGCGGGCGCGCTGTTGACCATGCCCTGGGCGTCCCATGGCGCGGGACTCGGCAACATCACGGTGATTTCCGCACTGGGCCAGCCCCTGCGCGCCGAAATCGATTTGATCGCCGTGCCCAAGGACGAGGTGGATCTCCTGGTCGCCAAGCTGGCCTCGGCCGAGGAATACCGCCGGGCCGGACTGGACCGGGCGGAAGGTCTTTCCGGCCTGCGTTTTTCCGTGGAAAAGCGTCCCAGTGGCCAGCCTTACCTCAAGGTCACCTCCCTGCAGCCGGTGAACGAACCCTTCCTGCAGCTGCTCGTCCAGCTGGAATGGCCTGCCGGGCGCGTGCTGCGCAATTACACCTTGCTGCTGGATCCGCCTGGTCTGCAGGAGCGGCCGGCCGTCGCGGCCGTCACCGCCCCCAGCGTGGCCGCACCCGCGGCGGAGCCGGCGGTGGTGCCGCCCAGAGCCGAGCCTGTGCCGAAACCCGCGCCCGCAACCCGGCCGGCGCAAAAGGCGGCGCAGAAGGCTGCCCCCGCGGCCGAAGCCCGCAAGCCCGAAGCTCCGAAGCCCGAGCCCAAGCCGGAAGTCCTGGTCCGGGCCCATGTAGAACGCCTGGTACCGCCCGTTGGACCGGCGGCGGATGGTGCCGAAGTCACGCTTGGACCGTGCGATGGACGCTCATCCTCTCTCTGTGGACGGGCATAACTGGGGCATAACTGGTGTCATCTCGTGTCCTCTTGTGCCCGAACCTTTCACGCGCTACTGTACCTATCTCGCAGGTCAGGTGCCTGCGACGCAGGTCAGCCAGTCGGTGACCGGGCCGGAGTGAACTTT
>JBBFMG010000005.1:0-25612 GCA_037478575.1 Burkholderiales bacterium
CCTTGAGCAGGGTATGTGCCCGACGCAGGGCAATGGCCTTGCCGCAGCGGTAGAGCAGGGCGAACTCGTCGCCGCCGAAGCGGAAGGCGGCGTCGGTGTCGCTGCGAATCACGGACAGCATGGCCTGGGCCATCTTGCACAGATAGCCATCGCCATACTGGTGGCCGTGCTCGTCGTTGATCTGCTTGAAGTGGTCCAGGTCACACAACACCAGGGTGATCGCCTGGCCGCTGGTGCCGGCCTGCATGAAGGCCTCGGCGATGCGCGCATCGTAGGCGCGGCGGTTGTAGAGGCCGGTGAGGGGATCGGTCTCCGCCTGGCGCAGCGAGTCCGCGAGTTCCGCCTGGCGTTTTTCCAGCGCTGCCTGCATACGCGCGAGCTCCCGCTCCGCCCGCGCCCGGGACTCCTCCAGGAAGCGCGCCATCTCGGCATTGCGCCGCAAGAGCAGGGCGGGATCCTCGATCTCGGTGGAACGCTGGAAATACTGGCGCAGCTCGGAAATGACCGCCGGGCTGGGCGCCTGACTGAGCCGCGCGATGGTCAGGGACTCGGCGCCGTTCCAGGTCACCTTGAGCTCGCCCTGGTCCAGGCGCAGACTGGCGGGCAGGGGATAGCCGGTGCCCGCCCCCGCGGCGCGCAGCCGCTCGGCCAGCGCGATGCTCGCAGGCGTGGCGGCAAAGGCATTGCCGCCGAGGCGGGAAACCGCGCTCAGCACGAAGCCGATAAAATTCTGCAGATCCGGCTCGATGGCCAGGTTCTGCCGCAACAGCTCGGTGGCCATTCCTTGCACGACAGGGGTTTGCACGCCAACGTTATCGGGCCGCGTGAGGAAATCTTGAGGCGTTTGTCGGAAATCCGGGGGGAGGGGGCGCGATGGAGCACGAACTCGAAAGCTGGCAGGAGGAAAAGCGCTCCGCCTATCTCTACCGGGTGGTGTCCGATGCCGAGTCCGGCACGCCCCGCCAGATTTTGTTTCTGGAGCTGGCCCGCGCGGCGGACGAACAGGCCGAGCTGTGGGCGCGGGAGATGCGCAAGTCCGGGCATACGCCGCCTGCGCGCTACGTGCCGGATCTGCGCACCCGGCTGGTGGCCTGGCTGGTGAAGAAGCTGGGCCCCCGTTACCTGCGCCCGGTGCTGGCCGCCATGAAGGTGCGCGGCATGTCCCTCTACACCAAGGCGCCGGTGGGCCATGCCATGCCCACCGATGTCTCCCAGGTGGGGCGGCGCCACCAGGGCATGGGGGCCGGCAACAACCTGCGCGCCGCCGTGTTCGGCGTCAACGACGGACTGGTGTCCAATGCCAGTCTGATCCTGGGCGTGGCCGGGGCGGTCTCCCACAGCCCGGGGGAGGCCGGCATGATCGTCCTCTCGGGCATCGCCGGCCTGCTGGCCGGTGCCTTTTCCATGGCCGCTGGTGAATATGTGAGCGTTCGCTCACAGCGGGAGATGTACGAGTACCAGATCGGCCTGGAACGCGCCGAGCTGGAACAATACCCGGAGGAGGAAGCCGCGGAGCTCGCCCTCATTTTCGAACACAAGGGCATGGGCCGGGAGGAGGCCCGCGCCCTGGCCGCCAAGCTCATCGCCGATCCGGACCGGGCCCTGGACACCCTGGCGCGCGAGGAGCTGGGCCTGGACCCGGACGACCTGGGTTCGCCCCTGGCCGCGGCGGTATTTTCCTTCCTGTCCTTCTCTGCCGGGGCGGCCCTGCCGCTTTTGCCCTTCGTGCTGTTCGATGCCGCACGCGCCCTGCCGGTGGCGGTAGTCCTCACCGCCCTCGCCCTGTTCGGGGTGGGGGCGACCCTCTCCCTGTTCACGGGCCGCAACGCCTGGCTGGGAGGGCTGCGCATGCTGGCCATCGGCGGCACGGCGGGTGCTGCCACCTGGCTGATCGGCCGGGCCCTGGGCGTGACCCTGGCTTAGGCCGCCCCAGGCACGGCCACGAGCTCTGTGTGGCCGAAGGCCACTGAATAGTCGAGCAGCGAGATCACCACCGGCCGCACCCGCACGAAGGCGATGGCCGGATCCGAGGCCGGGAAGTCCCGCATGTCCGGAAACTTGGCGGCCAGGATGTGCCAGGCGGCTTGCCGCTCACGGCCCCGCAGGATACGGGCGTGCCCGCCCAGATTCAGGCCGCGGATCCTGCGCCAGTCCCGGTATTCCCGGTTGATGGCGGCAGCGACCTTGTCGCAGCGGCGGATGTTTTTCACCTTCTGGCTGGTGCGGTCGCAGGAGAAGTAGAGGTCGAAGCCGTCGTTGGCGTAGCCGACGGTGGTCACCTGGGGAAAACCGTCGGGCCGCACGGTGGCCACGGCCATGTAGCGGTGGCGGCGCAGCAGATCGAGGATGAACTTTTCCTGGCGCGGCTCCATCAGCACTGCTCCCAGGGCAGGCCTTCGAAGCGCCAGCCGTTGAGCTTGCCCCGCTGGTGCGCCTCGTTGAGGTCGCCCTCGAACCCGTGTTCCACGTTGTACACCTTGGTGAAGCCCGCCTCCTCCAGGGCCTTGCCTGCGTCGCGGGAGCGGTTGCCGCTGCGACAGATGAGCACCACCGGCCGGTCCACCGAGGTGGCCCGCTTGACGTGGGCCACGAACTCCGGATTGCGCTCCCAGTTGGGCCCGTCCACCCAGGGAATGAGCAGCGCGCCCTTGGGGTGTCCCACGAACAGATATTCCCACTCGCTGCGCACGTCGATGAACACCGCCTCGGGGTGGGTGCGCAGGAACTCATAGGCCTCTTTCGGTTTGAGGTGTTTCATGAGCCCAGTATAGGCAGCGGCCGCGCCGCCGGCCAAACCGCCGCAGGCAAGGCCCGTGTGTTACCATAACACGCTTTTTTTCAAGCGTTTTTTATGTCCGCCGACCGCATCGCCCGCCTGCCGGAGCTGCTCGCCCAGCGCATCCTGGTCCTGGATGGCGCCATGGGCACCATGATCCAGACCTTCAGGCTCACGGAAGCCGACTACCGGGGCAGCCGCTTTGCCGACTGGCCCCAGGATCTCAAGGGCAACAACGATCTGCTGGTGCTCACCCAGCCCGAGGTGATCCGGGGCATCCACGCCGCCTACCTGGAGGCGGGGGCGGACATCATCGAGACCAACACCTTCAACGCCACCCGCATCGCCATGGCCGACTACGGCATGGAGTCGCTGGTGCACGAGATCAATCTGGCGGCGGCACGCCTGGCCCGCGCGGTGGCGGACGAGTATGAGGCCAAGGATCCGGCCAAGCCCCGTTTCGTGGCCGGGGTGCTGGGCCCCACCAACCGCACCGCGACCATCTCCCCGGACGTCAATGACCCGGGCCTGCGCAATGTCACCTTCGACGAGCTGGTGGCGGCCTATGGCGAGGCGGTGGACGGACTGGTCCAGGGTGGCGTGGATCTGATCCTGATCGAGACCATCTTCGACACTCTCAACGCCAAGGCGGCGGTGTTCGCGGTGCAGGCCTATTTCGACCGCATCGGACGCCGGCTGCCCATCATGATTTCCGGCACCATCACCGACGAATCCGGGCGCACCCTCACCGGCCAGACCGCGGAGGCCTTCTGGAACAGCCTGCGCCACGCCCAACCCCTGTCCGTGGGCTTCAACTGTGCCCTGGGCGCGGACAAGTTGCGCCCCTACGTGGAGGAAATCGCCCGCAAGGCGGACGTTTATGTCTCGGCCCACCCCAACGCGGGCCTGCCCAATCCTCTTTCGGAAACCGGCTATGACGAGACGCCGGAGCACCTGGCGGCGGAAATCCGCGCCTGGGCCCGGGATGGCATCCTCAACATCGTGGGCGGCTGCTGCGGCACCACGCCCGCCCACATCCGGGCCGTGGCGGAAGCCGTGGCAGACCTGGCGCCGCGCCGCATTCCCGAAATCCCCCGCTGTCTGCGTCTGTCCGGACTGGAGGCGCTCAACGTATGCGAGGGCTCCCTGTTCGTGAACGTGGGCGAGCGCACCAACGTCACCGGCTCGCGCATGTTCGCCCGCCTCATCCTCAACGGTGAATACGACAAGGCCCTGGACGTGGCGCGGCAGCAGGTGGAAAACGGCGCCCAGATCATCGACGTCAACATGGACGAGGCGATGCTGGATTCCGAGGCGGCCATGGTGAAGTTCCTCAACCTGGTGGCCTCGGAGCCGGACATCGCGCGGGTGCCGGTCATGATCGACTCCTCCAAATGGAGCGTGATCGAGGCGGGACTCAAGTGCATCCAGGGCAAGGGCATCGTCAACTCCATTTCCCTCAAGGAAGGCGAGGCGGAGTTCCTGGAACGGGCCCGGCTCGCCCGCCGCTATGGCGCGGCGGTGGTGGTGATGGCCTTCGACGAACAGGGCCAGGCGGACAGTTTCCAGCGCAAGATCGACATCTGCGCCCGTTCCTACCGGCTGCTCACGGAGGATGGCTTCCCGCCCGAGGACATCATCTTCGATCCCAACATCTTCGCCGTGGCCACCGGCATCGAGGCGCACAACAACTACGCCGTGGATTTCATCGAGGCCACCCGCTGGATCAAGCAGAACCTGCCCCATGCCAAGGTGAGCGGCGGGGTGTCCAACGTGTCCTTTTCCTTCCGCGGCAACGAGCCGGTGCGCGAGGCCATCCACACCTGCTTCCTCTACCACGCCATCCGCGCCGGCATGGACATGGGCATCGTCAATGCCGGCCAGCTCGGCGTCTATGAGGAAATCGATCCCGAACTCCGCGAGCGCGTCGAGGACGTGCTGCTCAACCGCCGCCCGGACGCCACCGAGCGGCTGGTGGAATTCGCCGAACGCTACAAGGGCCAGAGCCGGGAACAGGCGGAGGATCTCGCCTGGCGTCAGTGGCCGGTGGAGGAGCGCCTGACCCACGCCCTGGTGAAGGGCATCACCACCTACATCATCGAGGACACGGAAGAGGCCCGGCAGAAATTCGAACGTCCCATCCAGGTCATCGAGGGCCCCCTGATGGCGGGCATGAACGTGGTGGGCGATCTGTTCGGCTCCGGCAAGATGTTCCTGCCCCAGGTGGTGAAATCGGCACGGGTGATGAAACAGGCCGTGGCCCATCTGGTGCCCTACATCGAGGCGGAAAAGGCCGCCAGCGGCGACACGCGCACCAAGGGCAAGATCGTGCTGGCCACGGTCAAGGGCGACGTCCACGACATTGGCAAGAACATCGTGGGGGTGGTGCTGGCCTGCAACAACTACGAGGTGGTGGACCTGGGGGTGATGGTCCCGGCCTCGAAGATCCTCGATACGGCTCGGGAGGTGAATGCCGACATCATCGGCCTGTCGGGCCTGATCACCCCCTCCCTGGAGGAAATGGCCTTCGTCGCGAAGGAAATGGAGCGCCAGGGTTTCACCATTCCCCTGCTCATCGGCGGCGCCACCACTTCCCTTGCCCACACGGCGGTGAAGATCGCGCCCCAGTACAGCGGGCCAGTGGTGTATGTGAAGGATGCCTCCCGCTCCGTGGGGGTCTGCACCAGCCTGCTGTCGGATGACCAGCGTGCCGCGTACATCGCGAAGGTGCGTGCCGACTACGACCAGGTGCGGGCGCGCCACCTCGCCAAGGGTGAGCGCTCGCGACTCATCCCCCTGGAGGCCGCGCGGGCCAATGCCTTTCCCACGGACTGGGCGCACTACACACCGCCCGTGCCGCGCCGGCTGGGGGTGCAGACGTTCCGCGACTATCCCCTGGAGGAAATCGCGCGCTACATCGACTGGACGCCCTTTTTCCAGACCTGGGACCTGCACGGCCGCTTTCCCGGGATCCTCGACGACGCGGTGGTGGGGGCGGAAGCGCGCAAGGTCTATCAGGATGCCCAGGGCATGCTCGCGGGCATCATCCGCGAGAAGTGGCTCACCGCCAACGCGGTGATCGGCCTCTTCCCCGCCAACGCTGTGGGGGACGACATCGAGATCTACACCGACGAGACCCGCACCGAAGTGGCCATGGTGTATCACACCCTGCGCCAGCAGCAGGAGAAGCCCTCGGACCGGCATCACTACGCGCTGGCGGACTTCATCGCACCCAAGGGCACGGGGGTGCGGGACTACATCGGCGCCTTCGTGGTCACCGCCGGCATCGGCATCGAAAGGAAACTGGCCGAATTCGAGGCGCGCCACGACGACTACCAGGCCATCATGCTCAAGGCCCTGGCGGACCGGCTGGCGGAAGCCTTCGCCGAACTGATGCACGCGCGGGTGCGCCGGGAATTCTGGGCTTATGCGCCGGACGAAGCGCTTTCCAACGAGGAACTCATCGCCGAGAAATACCGGGGTATCCGCCCCGCGCCGGGCTATCCCGCCTGTCCGGACCACACGGAGAAGGGCCCGCTGTTTGAGCTGCTGCATGCACCGGAGAACGCGGGGGTCACCCTCACGGAAAGCTATGCCATGTGGCCCGCCGCAGCGGTCTCCGGTTTCTATTTCTCCCACCCCCAGGCGCACTATTTCGCCGTGGGCAAGATCGGTCGCGACCAGCTGGAAGATTACGCCCGGCGCAAGGGCTGGGACATCGAAACCGCGCAGCGCTGGCTCGCCCCGCTACTGTAGCGGCCTGGCCTCCGGCGTAATCCCCTGCGATGGCGCCGGGGCGGGCTCCCCGGGCGCAGCGCCTGACGGCGCGCCCGCCCAGGGGGAGGTCGCCAGCCATTGGTTAAGCGCCTCGAGGGGCATGGGTCGCGCCATGTGATAACCCTGGGAACGGTCACAGCCGAGCCGGCCCAGCAGTTCCCACACGCGGGCGTTTTCCACGCCTTCCGCGGTCACCGTGAGTCCCAGGTTGTGGGCGAGGTCGATGGTGGAGCGCACGATCACGGCATCGCTTTCGTTGCGCTCCATGTCCAGCACGAAGGACTTGTCGATCTTGAGTTCGTCCACCGGCAGACGCTTGAGATAGGCCAGGGACGAGTAGCCGGTGCCGAAGTCGTCGATGGCGAGCTTCACGCCCATGCGGTCCAGTTCCGTGAGGATGGCGAGACTGTCCTCGGGGCTGGCCATGACCGCACTTTCCGTGATTTCCACCATCAGGTGTTCCGGCGCCATGCCGGTGCGGGCAAGCAAAGCCTCGATGGCTGCCGGCAGCCCCAGGTCGTGCAGACTGCGGGCGGACAGGTTGACCGCCACATGCAGCCGGTGACCCTGACGGTGCAGCCGGGCCAGGTCCCGCAGCGCCTGCTCCAGCACCCATTCGGTGAGGGCACCGATGAGGCCCGCCTGCTCGGCCAGGGGCACGAACTGGTCCGGGCCCAGAAAGCCCTTCGTCCGGTGGTTCCAGCGCACCAGGGCCTCGAGGCCCACCACACGCCCGGTGCGGTGCTCGATCTTGGGCTGGTAATGCAGCACCAGCTCATCGTTGCGCAGGGCATCGCGCAGCTCGCCCTTGAAGGACAGGTCCCCCCGGTTCATGCGCGACTGGTCGGGCGCAAACAGGGTCCAGCCGCGGCCGGAGCGCTTGGCGGCATACATGGCAATGTCGGCACAGCGAATCAGGCTGCTCGCATCCTCGGCGTGATCCGGATAGAGGGCGATGCCGAGACTCGCCCCGAGGTCGATGCGGTTGCCCTGCCACAGGAAGGGGGCATCGAGCGCGGCCAGGATCTTTTTCGCCACGGTGGCCGCGCTCCTCTCCGTGAGTCCGTGCAGGAGGAGCACGTACTCGTCCCCGCCCAGCCGTGCCACCGTGTCTTCGCCGCGCACCGTCTCGGTCAGCCGGCGCGCCACTTCCCGCAGCAGTTCGTCCCCCACTTCATGGCCAAGGGTGTCGTTCACCTCCTTGAAGCGGTCCAGATCCAGCAGCACCACGCCAAAGGAGAATCCGTGGCGGTGCGCGTGGGCGATTTCCGTTTGCAGACGGTTTTGCAAGAGACAGCGGTTGGCGAGTCCCGTGAGGGGGTCGTAGAGCGCCTGACGCGCCAAAAGGCCCGCCTGGCGCGCCACCCGACGGCTGACGAAGACGGCGATGGCAAGTCCCAGCAGCACCGCGGCGGTACCCAGCGCCAGAAGCGTGTTGCGCACCGCGGCATAGGACGCCTGGGCCTCGCGCAGGGCGAGTGCAGTCTGTTCCCGCTGCAGTTGAATGAGGGCGTTGACCTCCCGCGCAATGGCCCGTTGGCGCGGCATGGCCACACGGCGGATCTGCTCGAACACGGCTTCCGGATCATTCATGAAGATGCCCATGTCCACCACTTTCTCCACCTCCGGCTGGGCTTCCCGGGTCAGTTCCCGGATACGGCCAAGGATGGCCTGCTCGGGCGGACTCAGGGGCATGGCCTCCAGTTTCGCCCGCGCCTCCATGTAGACGACACCCTGGGCGTGGAAATACTGGGCCTGGGCATCCTTGTCGAAGGTATCGGAGATGATGGGGATGGCGTGCATGGCCAGCGCCCGCTCGCGCAGGGCGTTGTGCATGGTGGTGGCGAGCTCGGTCTTGACGTTGTGATCGTTGGCGATGCGCGCCAGCCGGTGATTCGCCTCCTGCACCCCCCGTAGGGCAAGCCAGGTGAGCGCCCCCAGCAGGAAAAGCACCGCGACGAAGCCGGCTACAATACGCCTGCCGATGCCCTGCCGGGGGTCATCCCCACCATGGGAGGCCGCCCGCCCCCTGTCTGTTTCCCGGACCATGGCCCTGTTTACGGCAGGGCCAATCTTGACTTGAGGTCAGCATGTCATCACCCCCCACCGCCCTGCTTGTCACCCTCCCCGGCTGCCCCCATTGTCCCGGGGTGAAGCGCGCCCTGGAGAAACTTCAAGAGGAGGGCCTGATCGGCACGCTGGAAGTGGTGGATGCCGCCAGCCAGCCGGAGCGGGCCCAGGCCCTGGGCGTGCGCAGCGTGCCCTGGCTCAGACTGGGGCCGTTCCGCTTCGAGGGGCAGCTGACACCGGACGAACTCCGGCGCTGGGCGCGCGAAGCCGCGGATCCGGAGGGGCTGCGCCGCTATTTCGTGGAAATGCTCAAAACCGGCCGCCGGGACAAGGTGGAAGCCATCATCCGTGAAGAGCCCGCCCGCGCCGCCCTCCTCGCCGCCCTGGTGACCGACCCGGAAGCCGCCATGGCCGTCCGGCTGGGCATCGGCGCGGTGCTGGAAGAATTCCAGGGCACGGACTTCGCCCGGGCCATGGTCGCCCCCCTGGTGGCCGCCCTGCCCGGGGCCCAGCCCCGGGACCGGGCCGACATCGCCCATTTCCTGTCCCTGATTGGCGGCCCCGAGGCCCGGGCGGCCCTCGCCCGCCTGGTGGACGACCCGGATCCCGAGGTGCGTGAAATCGCCCGCGAGGCGACGGGCGGCCCCTGAGCCGCCCCTTCCTTTGGGCTACCATGAGGGGAGTACCGCCAGAAAAATCTTCGCTCCCCATGCCCTTTCAGGTCCGATTACTGCCCAGCGGCCACGTGTTCGAAGTGGCCGGCCACGATACCCTGCTGGAAGCGGCGCTGCGCGCCGGCGTGGCCATCAATTACGGCTGCAGCAGCGGCAACTGCGGCCTGTGCCGCGCCCGCCTGGTGTCGGGGCAGGTGGAACGCACCCGGCATCAGGATTACGTGTTCCCGGAATCGGAGAAGAGCCAGGGCTGGCTGCTCATGTGTGCCCATCGGGCGGTGAGCGACGTGGTCCTGGAAGCGGGGGTGGCGACCCGCGCCGACGAGATCCAGTTCCAGGAAATCGTCGCCCGGGTGAAAGCCATCACCCCCCTCACGGACAAGGTGCGGCTTTTGCACCTGCAAACACCCCGCAGCCAGCGTCTGCGCTTCCTGGCCGGCCAGAGCGTGGCCCTCACGGTGGGCGACGATGCCGGGGTCTATGCCATCGCCAGCTGTCCCTGCGACGACCGCAACCTGCAGTTCCACGTGCGCGCCGTCCCGGGCGACCGCTTCGCTGCCCGGGTGTTCGGCGACATGAGGGTGGGCGACAACGTGACCGTCTATGGGCCGGTGGGGGATTTCGTGCTGCGCCAGGACGCCCGCCGCCCCCTGCTGTTCATTGCCTGCAACAGCGGTTTCGCGCCCATCAAAAGCCTGCTGGAGCACGCCGCCTCCCTGGAGTGGGAAGCCCCCCTCTTCCTCTACTGGCTGGCCACCGTGCCGGGCGGGCACTATCTCTCCAACTGGTGCCGCGCCTGGGAAGACGCCCTGGACTCGTTCCACTACCGGGAACTGACCGCCGACAACCTGCAGGAACCCAACCCGGATCAGGTGCTGGACGTCATCCTCGCCGAGCACCCCGACCTGGCCCCCTTCCAGGCCTACGTGGCCGGCCCCCAGGGCTTCGCCTCACGGGCCTGTGCGCGCCTGATGGAACACGGTCTGCCACCGGCGCAGCTGGCGGCGGCAGTGGTCTGAACCACCTGGCCCGCCGCTTCAGGACTGGGCGGTGAGTTTGAAGTAGAGCGCTTCTTCCAGGGCATCCCGCGCCAGGGCGTAGTCCGGCTGCAGCTCCACGGCGCGGGAGAAGGCGCGGGCGGCATCGGTGAACCGCTGCTGGGCCATGAAGGCCAGCCCCAACTGGAAATAGAGCTCGGCATTGCCCGGGCACAGGCCGATGGCCTCGTTGAAGCAGTGCACCGCGACATCGGGCGAGCCCACCGCATAGCAGATGAGTCCCAGGTTCACCCAGGAAGCATAGAAATCCGGCTTGAGGGTGATCGCGCGCTGGTAGCACAGGGCGGCTTCCTGGATCTGCCCCAGGTTCTGCAGGGCAACGCCCAGGCCGTAATGGGCGGAGGCAAACAGGGGATCCGTCGCAAGGGCGCGGCGGAACAGCTCGGCCGCCTCCTCGAACCGGCCGGCGTCGTTGAGCAGCATGCCCAGGTTGTTCTGCGCCTCGGGGAAGCGCGGCCGCAGGGCCAGAGCCGCGCGGTATTCGGACATGGCGCGCTCCGTCTTGCCCTGGGCGGCAAAGGCACGCGCCAGGTTGTAGCGGGCGATGGCCAGCCGCTTGTCGTCCCGGCTGCGGGCAGCCAGGAGCACGTCCACGGCGGACTGGAAGGCTTCCTGGGCGGCGTGGTGCTGGCCGGCCTCCATGAGCCGGTTGCCCTCATCCACCAGGGCGGCAACGGACAGGGCGTTTTGCTGGTTGGCGCGCAGGACGGCCTGGGCGGAGCGGGAGTTTTTCTTCATGTTCCCATTTACGGCAGGCGCGGCAAAATATTGAGGGCCCATCCCACCCGGGGTTGAATTTTCCCGGCGGCATACCATCTAAGGAGCAGCGAAGCAAATTGCTTCAAGGAGGTAGCAGATGATGAATTTGGTGTTCGCCAACGATCAATACCAGGTGCTGGAATACCCCGAGCTGAACGGGTTCGAGCTCCTGAACACCCGGCTTGGCACGGGGGTGTTCCTGAGTGGGGAAATGGCGCGCGTGTTCCGTCAGTCCATCGAGGGGCTGCGCAACAGCAACCCCACGGAAGAAGACGTGGAAGGCGTGATCGGCAATTTCGACGCCCTGATGACCCACCGTCTGATCTACCACTGATTCCCTCCCACTGATCCCTTTCCGGCCCCGGTCTCCCGGGGCTTTGTTTTTTCGGCCGGCCCGGCGCTTGACGATCGCGCCCGCCCGGGTGCTATCATGGCCGACCGCCCCGGCGGGGCGGATCGCCATTTTCCGGAGTGCCCGTTTGTTCGGAGCGCCCATTTTCTGGAGTGCCTGGAGAGCCCCTGCATGAAGCTCGAATACAATTACCGGATCGGCCCGGCCGGGATCGAGTTCTCCCTGGTGGAGGATCTCGACGATGGCATCGAGGTGCAAGGCACGCCGGAACAGCGCATGACCGTCCAGCGCTACGTCATGCTGGCCTGGCAGGAGGCCATCAACCACACCTTCACGCCGGAACAGATCCGGGAACTGATGGCCACCCCGGAAGGCCAGCGGCAGTTGCAGGAGGGCGCGGAAGGCTATCTGGCCAAACTGCTGGAAAACTTTCCGCCGGAGCTGGACCGGCGCAAGACGCCGGACCGGCGCGACTGGTCCAAACGCCCCCGCGACGGCTCCACCGACCGCCGGCGCAGCCGCCGCACCGCCGGCGCCTGATTTCCCTTTGCGGCTGGCTGCGCGCCCGGGACGGCGCGCGCCCAACCGACTATAATCCGCGCTGTTTTTCTCTTTCGTCCCCATGCCCAGTTCCTCGGCCCAAACCAGCTCCGTAGGCATCGTCACGCCCCAGACGGCGCAGTTCGACACGCCCATCGCCCTGCGCAGCGGGGCGGTGATTCCGCGCTATCAGCTGGTCTATGAAACCTACGGCGAGCTCAATGCCCAGCGCTCCAACGCGGTGCTGATCTGCCACGCCCTCTCGGGCAACCATCACGTGGCCGGACGCTACACGGAACACGACAAGTATCCGGGCTGGTGGGACAACATGGTGGGACCGGGCAAGCCCATCGACACCAACCGCTTCTTCGTCATCGGCGTGAACAACCTGGGTGGCTGCCACGGTTCCACCGGGCCCTCCAGCATCGATCCGGAAACCGGCAAACCCTGGGGATCGCGCTTTCCCGTGGTGACGGTGGACGACTGGGTGGAGACCCAGGCGCGGCTGGCGGACCGGCTGGGCATCGAACAGTTCGCCGCCGTGGTGGGCGGCAGTCTCGGCGGCATGCAGGCGCTGCAGTGGAGCATCACCTATCCCGAGCGTCTGCGGCACTGCCTGGTGATCGCCGCGGCGCCCAAGCTCACCGCCCAGAACATCGCCTTCAACGACGTGGCCCGCCAGGCCATCCTGAGCGATCCCGATTTCCACGGCGGCGATTACTACGCCTATGGCGTCACCCCCAGGCGCGGCCTGCGCCTTGCCCGCATGCTGGGCCACATCACCTATCTGTCGGACGACGTGATGGGCACCAAGTTCGGCCGCATCCTGCGCTCCGGCGCCTTTCAGTTCGGCTACGACGTGGAGTTCGAGATCGAGTCCTACCTGCGCTACCAGGGGGACAAGTTCGCCGCCAGCTTCGATGCCAACACCTATCTGCTGATGACCAAGGCGCTGGACTACTTCGATCCCACCCACCATTACGAAAGCGGCCATTTGTCCGAAGCCCTGGCCCCCGCCAAGGCCAACTTCCTGGTGATCTCCTTCACCAGCGACTGGCGCTTCGCGCCCGAGCGCTCCCGGGAAATCGTCAAGGCGCTTTTGGACAACGAACGCAATGTGACCTACGCGGAGGTGAAATCCCGCCACGGCCACGACGCCTTCCTCATGGTGGATCCCTATTACCACGAGGTGGTGCGCACCTACATGGGTAACATCGCCCTATGAACACCAGTGTGCGTCCCGATTTCGAGGCCATCGGTGCCTGGGTGCGGCCTGGCGCCAAGGTGCTGGACCTGGGCTGCGGCGACGGCAGCCTGCTCAGGTACCTGCGCGAAAGCCGCAATGCCTTCGGCTACGGCGTGGAGATCGCCGACGAGAAAATCGCAGCCTGCGTGCGCAACGGCGTCAACGCCATCCAGAGCGACCTGGAAAGCGGGCTGTCCACCTTCGCCTCCGATTCCTTCGACTACGTGATCCTGTCCCAGACCCTGCAGGCCATGCACCACACGGAGGACATCATCCGTGAGATGCTGCGCGTGGGCCGCGAGGCCATCGTCAGCTTCCCCAACTTCGGCCACCTGAGCCACCGCCTGCAGGTGCTGGCGGGCCGCATGCCCGTCTCCCGCGACCTGCCCTACCAGTGGTACGACACCCCCAACGTCCACCTGTGCACCCTCAAGGATTTCGAAGCGTTTTGCGCCACCCACGGCGTGGAGATCCTGGAACGTCTGGTGCTGCACCGCGGCCGCCGGGTACGCCTGCTGCCCAATCTGCTGGGCAGTCTGGCGGTCTATCGGCTCAGGGCGCGCGCCTGAAGGCGTCTATATTGAGAGGGTGAATCACACCCGGAGGAGACACGCCATGAAAAAACTGCTCGCCACCCTTGCATTGTTCCTGTTGGCTCCGCCCCTGCTGGCCGAACAGGCCGCACGCTTCGGCGAGGTGGAGGTCCACTACAACGCCATGCCCACCGACGAGCTGTTGCCGGAGGTGGCCAAGAACTACAGAATCGAACGCTCCCGCAACCGGGGCATGGTCACCCTGTCGGTGCTGAAGAAGACGCCCCTGGGCGTGAGCCAGCCGGTGCGGGCCCGGGTCAAGGTGGTGCTGCCCACCCTCACCGGCCAGAGCGTCGAGGTACCGATCCGGGAAATCGTCGAGGGCACGGCCATCTACTATATCGGCGAGTTTCGCATCACGCCGCCCCAGACCCTCAAATTCAGGGTGACCGCCCAGCCGGAAGGCGCGAGCCAGCCTTTGAGCTTCGAGTTCGAGCGCGCCTTCTACCAGTAGCCGCGTTTCACACGAGAAGCCGCGCCAGTCCCCAGATGCCCAGGGCGAGCACCGCCAGACCGGCGGACCGGCGCACCGCCGGCTGGCGCACCCAGGCCGCCAGGCGGTTGGCAAACCAGCCCATGGCCAGCAGGTTGGGCAGGGTGCCCAGGCCGAAGGCGAACAGGGTGAGGGCGCCCGTGACGGGACTGCCGCTGGCGAGGGCGGCGATCAGGACGCTATAGACCAGCCCACAGGGCAAAAAGCCCCAGAGCAGCCCGGCCAGGAAGGCCTGGCCCGGGCGCCGGATGGGCAGCACCCGCGCCAGCCACGGCTGCAGTCGCCGCCAAAGCAGGCCCCCCGCGCGTTCCACCTGGGCAAGCCAGCGGTTCCACCCGGCGAGATACAGACCGAGCAGGATCAGCATCACCTGGGCCAGCCCGAACAGCAGCCGCTCCACCGGAAACAGGTGCCCCAGCCACAGGCTGCCTGCCCCCAGTCCACCCGCCACCGCCCCGGCCAGGGTATAGCTGACGAGGCGTCCCAGGCTGGCGGCGAGATGCAGCGCCAGGCGCGGCCGCTCCCCCGGCCGCTGCAGGGCGAAGGCCGTCACCAGGGGCCCGCACATGCCCACACAGTGCACGCCGCCCATCAGCCCCACCAGGGCCGCCGCCAGCAGTGACAGTTCAGGCATGGGGTCCCGCCCGGGCGGCGCGCCAGACCAGAACCAGCACCGGCAGTCCCAGGAGGGCGGTCCCCGTGAAAAAGGCGCTCCAGCCGAAGACATTGACGAACTCGCCGGAAAAACCGGCGATGAGCTTGGGCAGAAGGAGCATGAGGGAACTGAACAGCGCGTACTGGGTGGCGGAGTAGGCCTGGTTCACCAGTCCCGACAGGTAGGCCACGAAGGCGCTGGAGGCAATGCCCGCCGACAGGTTGTCGGCGGACACGGTGAACATGAGCACCCACACATCGTGCCCGCGCGCCAGCAGCCACAGGAACAGGAGATTGGTGGCGGCGGACAGCAGGGCACCGAGGAACAGGGTGCGCATCAGACCCAGGCGGGCCACCAGCAGGCCACCCAGGCCGGCACCGGCCAGGCTCATGATGACGCCATAGACCTTGGACACCGTGGCCACCTCCTCCTTGGTGAAGCCCATTTCCCAATAGAAGGGGTTGCTCATGACGCCCATCACCACGTCCGAGATGCGGTAGAGGGCGATCAGGCCGAGAATGACCAGCGCCTGCCAGCGGTAGCGCGCGAAGAACTCCGCGACGGGACTCACGAAACTGCCGTAGAGCCAGCGCCCGAAACCTTCCCGGGCAATGGCGGGCGGCGGGGCGGGATGTTCCGGCTCCCCGATCAAGAGGGTGGTGGCCACACCCACACCCATGAGCCCCGCCATGACCGAGTAAGCCACCCGCCAGGGGAAGAACTCGTAGTGCGTCTCACTGGGATCGAACAGCGCGGCGATCCACAGCACGCCGGCGCCTGCGATGATCATGGCGATGCGATAACCGGTCTGGTAGCTCGCTGCCATGGCAGCCTGTCGCTCCAGGCTCACCGCCTCGATGCGCCAGGCATCCAGGGCGATGTCCTGGGTGGCGGACCCCACCGCCACCAGCAGGGCAAACAGGAGGGTGGCGGAGAGGGCTTGCGCCGGGTCGCTGTGAGCCAACCCCACGAGCCCCACCGCCGCGGCCAGCTGACCCAGCAGCAGCCAGGCCCGCCGCTTGCCCAGCCAGCGGCCGAGGAGGGGCAGGGGCAGCCGGTCCACCAGGGGCGACCACAGGAATTTCAGGCCCCAGACCAGTCCCACCCAGGAGAAATAGCCGATCTGCGCGCGGTCCACGCCGGCCTCCGCCAGCCAGCGGGACAGGGTGCCCACCGCCAGCAGGGGAGGCAGGCCCGCGGAGAAACCGAGAAACAGGATGGCCAGCACCCGCGGGTGCCGGTAGACGGCCAGCGCCGCCAGCCAGGGATGGGCTTCAGGCCGGAACATCCTGATAATCCACGATTAGCGGCGCGTGATCGGAAAAGCGCTGCGCCTTGTACACCCGCGCCGACAGGGCCCGGGCGGCGAGGTCCGGCGTGGCGATCTGGTAGTCGATGCGCCAGCCCACGTTCTTGGCCCAGGCCTGGCCGCGGTTGCTCCACCAGGTGTAGCCCTCGCCCTCGGCCTCGGGATACAGGCGGCGATAGACATCCACCCAGCCGGACGCGAGCACCCGGGTGAGCCAGGCCCTTTCCTCCGGCAGGAAGCCCGAGTTCTTCTGGTTGGACTTCCAGTTCTTCAGGTCCTTCTCCGTGTGGGCGATGTTCCAGTCGCCGCAGATCACCACCTGCCGGCCGCTGGTGCGCAGGGCGTCGAGTTGCGGCAGGAAGCGCGCCATGAAATCGAACTTGGCCTGCTGGCGCGCCTCCGATGCGGAGCCCGAGGGCAGATAGAGGCTCACCACGCTCAAGGGGCCGAAGCGCGCCTCGAGATAACGCCCCTCGGCGTCGATGTCGGGCAGCCCCAGTCCCTCGATGATCTCGTCCGGCTGGCGCCGGCTGTAGAGTCCCACGCCGCTGTAGCCCTTCTTCTCGGCGAAGTGGAAATAGCCGAACAGCCGGTCCGGCTGCAGCATCTCGCGGGTGAGGTCGGTGGCCTGGGCCTTGAGCTCCTGCACGCACACCACGTCGGCGCGCTGGTGCGCAAGCCACTGGAAGAAGCCCTTGGCGGCGGCGGACCGGATGCCGTTGAGGTTCGCGGTTATAATCCGCAAGACGATCTACTCGCTCACTTCCATGGAAGATTTCCGGCAGGAATTCATCGAATTCGCCCTGCAGAAACAGGTCCTGCTGTTTGGCGAATTCAAGACCAAGGCCGGGCGCTTGAGCCCGTACTTCTTCAATTCCGGGCTGTTCAACGACGGAGCATCCCTGGGCAGGCTGGGCCGATTTTACGCGAAAGCCATTGTCGCGTCGCAGCTTGGGTTCGACATGCTGTTCGGCCCGGCCTACAAGGGTATCCCGCTGGTGGCCGCGATTGCCATCGCCCTGGCCGACATGGGCCGGAACCTGCCCTTCGCCTTCAACCGCAAGGAGGCCAAGGACCACGGCGAGGGCGGCCGGATCGTGGGCGCGCCCCTAAAGGGAAGGGTGCTCATTGCCGATGATGTGATCTCGGCCGGCACGTCGGTGCGCGAATCGGTGTCCCTGATCCGGGACCAGGGCGCCACTCCCTGCGGCGTGGTGATCGCGCTGGACCGCCAGGAACGGGGGCAGGGCGCCCTGTCCGCGGTGCAGGAGGTGGAACGGGACTATGGGATCCCCGTCATTGCCATCGCCACCCTGGACGATCTGATCGCCTACCTGCGCCGGCAGCCGGCGCACGCGGCGGATCTGGCACGCGTGCTGGCCTATCGCGAGCAATACGGCATTGAGGACCCGGCCAAGTCATGAATTCCAGACGTTTCGTCATCGCCCCCCTGCTGCTCACCCTGTTCCTGGCCCAGGGCAGCGCCCTCGCGGGCAAACAGATGTATCGCTGGGTGGATGCCCAGGGCAAGGTGCATTACGGCGACACCATTCCCCCCGAATACGCCAACCAGGGCAATGCCGAGCTGAGCAAAAGCGGCCGGGTGGTGAAGCAAACGCCACCCGCCCCCACGCCGGAACAGCTGCGGGCACGGCAGGAGGCGGAGGCGCGGGAGCGGGAGGCCCGGGAAAAGGCCGAGGAGCAGCGCCGGCGCGACCGGGCACTGTTGGCAAGCTACACCACCCTGGACGAGCTGGATCTGGCCGAGCGCCGCAACCTGGAGGCAGTGGACGTGCAGATCAAGAGCCATGAGCTGCGCATCAAGTCGGTGCAGGGACGGCTAGACGGTCTGCGCAGGCAGGAGGCCAGCTTCCGCGCCCGCCAGCGTCCGGTGCCGCCGGACCTCAGCGCGGACATCAGCCAGGCGCAGGCGGAAATCGACCAGCTGCGGGCACGCATCGCCCAGGCCAACCAGGAAAAGGACGCCATCCGCGCCCGCTTCGCCGCGGACCGCAAGCGCTTCATGGAAATCAAGGGTCTGGCGCCGGGCGAGCCCGCCACCCGGCCCTGACTCAACCCAGCCGGGCCTTGAGCAGCTGGGTCACCTGCTGGGGATTGGCCTTGCCCTGGGTGCGCTTCATCACCTGGCCCACCAGGGCGTTCAGGGCGCGATCCTTGCCGGCGCGGTATTCCTCCACCGACTTGGGATTGGCCGCGATCACCTCCTCCACCAGTTGTTCCAGGGCACCGGTATCGGTGATCTGGCGCAGGCCCCGCTTCTCGATGATGGTGTCGGCATCGCCCTCGCCCGCCCACATGGCCTCGAACACTTCCTTGGCGATCTTGCCCGAGATGGTGTTGTCCAGGATGCGCGCAATCAGGCCAGCGAGCTGCGCGGCGGAAATGGGGCTGTCGCCGATGTCGCGCCCGTCACGGTTGAGCGCCCCCGCCAGTTCCCCCATCACCCAGTTGGCGGCGACCTTGGCATGGGCCGCCCCCACGCCCGCCACTACCGCCTCGAAATAGGCCGCCATGGCGCGGCTGGCCGTGAGCACGCCCGCATCGTAGCCCGACAGGCCATACTGGCTCATGAAGCGGCTGCGCTTGGCGTGGGGCAGTTCGGGCAGGCTGGCCCGGATGGCTTCGATCATCTCCTCCGGAATGCGCAGCGGCAGCAGATCCGGGTCGGGGAAATAGCGGTAATCGAAGGCTTCCTCCTTGGAGCGCATGGAACGTGTCTCGTCCCGGTCCGAGTCGTAGAGGCGGGTTTCCTGCTCGATGAAGCCGCCGGCTTCGAGAATCTCGATCTGCCGGCTCACCTCGTATTCGATGGCCTTCTCCAGGAAGCGGAAGGAGTTGAGGTTCTTGATCTCGCAGCGGGTGCCGAAGGTGTCGGACCCCTTGGGCCGCACCGAGACATTGGCGTCGCAGCGGAAGGAGCCTTCCTGCATGTTGCCGTCGCAGATGTCGAGATACTGGACCAGGGCGTGCAGGGTCTTGGCATAGGCCACCGCCTCCTGGGCGCTGCGCAGGTCGGGCTCGGAAACGATTTCCAGCAGGGGCGTGCCGGCACGGTTGAGGTCGATGCCGGTCATGCCGTGGAAATCCTCGTGCAGGGACTTGCCGGCATCCTCCTCCAGATGGGCGCGCGTGATGCGGATGACCTTTTCCTGGTCCCCCACCTGGATGGTGAGGCTGCCACCCTCGACGATGGGCAGCTCATACTGGCTGATCTGGTAGCCCTTGGGCAGATCCGGGTAAAAGTAATTCTTGCGGGCGAACACCGACTCGCGGTTGATCCGGGCGCCGATGGCCAGGCCAAAGCGGATGGCGCGCTCCACCGCCCCTTTGTTGAGCACCGGCAGCACGCCGGGCAGGGCGATGTCCACTGCACAGGCCTGGGTGTTGGGCGCGGCCCCGTAGCGCGTGGCGGCGCCGGAAAAGATCTTGCTGCGGGTGGAGAGCTGGGCATGCACCTCCAGCCCGATGACCACTTCCCATTCCATAACAAACTCCCGGGTAGCGGCAGACAGGAGGCGGTGTGCGCGAGGGGCCGCCTGCTGCCTGCCCTTGACTGTTCACAATTGGGGCATGCGCAGGTGCCAGTCGGTCACCTTCTGGTACTGGTGGGCGACGTTGAGCATCTTCGCCTCCGAGAAATAGTTGCCGATGATCTGCAGCCCCACCGGCCGTCCCCGTGCGCCGAAACCCACGGGAATGGACATGCCGGGCAGGCCCGCCAGGTTCACCGCGATGGTGTAGATGTCGGACAGATACATGGCCACCGGATCGTCGGCCTTTTCGCCCAGATCGAAGGCCGTGGTGGGCGAGGTGGGCCCCATGATCACGTCACAGCGCTGGAAGGCATCGCTGAAGTCCTGGGCGATCAGCCGGCGCAGTTTCTGGGCCTTGAGATAGTAGGCGTCGTAATAGCCGGCGGACAGCACATAGGTGCCGATCAGGATGCGCCGCTTCACCTCCGCGCCGAAACCCTGGGCGCGGGTCTTCTTGTACATGTCCATGAGATCGCTGTACTCGGGCGCCCGGTAGCCATAGCGCACGCCGTCGTAGCGCGCCAGGTTGCTGGAGGCCTCGGCGGGCGCGAGCACGTAATAGACCGGAATGGACAGCCGGGTGTTGGGCAGGGACACCTCCACCACCTGGGCGCCCAGCCTGCGGTATTCCCCGATGGCCGCCTCGACCGCCGCCGCCACGTCGGGCGCCACGCCCTCGGCGAAATACTCCTTGGGCAGGCCGATCCGCAGGCCGGCCAGCGGTTCCTCCAGCAGCCGCGTATAGTCCTCGGCGGGACGGTCCAGGCTGGTGGAGTCGCGGGGATCGAAGCCCGCCATGACGTTGAGCAGAAGGGCGCAGTCCTCGGCGCTCTTGGCCATGGGACCGCCCTGGTCCAGGGAGGAGGCGAAGGCGATCATGCCGTAGCGGGAGACCACACCATAGGTGGGCTTGATCCCCGTGATGCCGCACAGCGCCGCCGGCTGGCGGATGGAGCCGCCGGTGTCGGTACCGGTGGCCGCCGGCGCAAGACGCGCCGCCACCGCGGCCGCCGAGCCGCCGGAGGAACCGCCGGGAACCGCGGCGCGGTCCCAGGGATTCTTCACCTTGCCGAAGAAGGACGTCTCGTTGGACGAGCCCATGGCGAACTCGTCCATGTTGGTCTTGCCCAGGTTGACGATGCCGGCGGCGTTCATTTTCTCCACCACGTGGGCATCGTAGGGCGCCACGAAGTTGGCGAGCATCCGGGAGCCGCAGGTGGTAAGCCAGCCCTTGGCGCAGAAAATGTCCTTCTGGGCCACCGGAATGCCGGTGAGGGGGCCGCCCTGCCCGGCGGCCAGAAGCCGGTCTGCGGCATCGGCCTGGGCCAGGGATTTCTCCCGGTCCACCGTGATGTAGGCATTGAGCTCCGGGTTGTGGGCCTCGATGCGCGCGAGGAACAGCTCGGTGAGCTCGCGGCTGGATATACGGCGGGCGGCGAGCTCTGTGGCGAGTTCTTTCAGACTGCTGTTGATCATGTCGGGTCCCAATCTTGAGACGGCGCGCGCCACACCCGGCATCAGGGCCGGCGGGGACGCGCAGGGCCGGGGGGAAATTACTCGATCACCTTGGGCACCAGGTACAGCCCGGCTTCCACCTGGGGGGCGATGGACTGGAAAAGTTCGTGCTGGTCGGTCTCGGTGACCTCGTCCTCGCGCAGACGCAGGGCGATGTCCTGGGCATGGGCCATGGGCTTGATGCCCTCGGTGTCCACCGCCTGCATCTGCTCCACCAGATGCAGAATGTTGGAAAGCTGGGCGAGCACGGGCTCGATCTCGGCTTCCGTGATCTCGATGCGGGCGAGATGGGCGACGCGTTTCACGTCGGCTGCGGAAAATGACATGGATTTCACCGGGTTCCGTTAACGAAACAAGCCCTATAGGGTATCATAACCCCTTTGTTCGAGCAGGCTGCCGACCGCCTTGCGCCTTCCCGGCATGGCGCCGCCTGCCCCTTCCTTTCACGGTAGCGAAGACATGTTCGGATTCCTGCGCGGTTATTTCTCCACCGACCTGGCCATCGACCTGGGCACGGCCAACACCCTGATCTACGTGCGCGGCAAGGGCATCGTGCTGGATGAGCCCTCCGTGGTGGCCATCCGTCATGAGGGCGGGCCCACGGCCAAGAAGACCATCCAGGCGGTGGGCATCGAGGCCAAGCAGATGCTCGGCCGCACGCCGGGCAACATCACCGCCATCCGACCCATGAAGGACGGCGTGATCGCCGACTTCACCATCACCGAGCAGATGCTCAAGTACTTCATCAAGAAGATCCACGGCTCGCATCTGTTCGGCCCCAGTCCGCGCATCATCATCTGCGTGCCCTGCGGTTCGACCCAGGTGGAGCGGCGCGCCATACGGGAATCGGCCATCGGTGCCGGTGCGCGCCAGGTATATCTGATCGAGGAGCCCATGGCGGCCGCCATCGGCGCCGGCCTGCCGGTGGCGGAGGCCACCGGCTCCATGGTGGTGGACATCGGCGGTGGCACCACCGAGGTGGGGGTGATCTCCCTGGGCGGCATCGTCTATGCGGCCTCGGTGCGGGTGGGGGGAGACAAGTTCGACGAGGCCATCATCAACTACATCCGCCGCAACTACGGCATGCTCATCGGTGAATCCACTGCGGAGCAGATCAAGAAAGAGATCGGCTCGGCCTTCCCCGGCTCGGACGTGCGCGAGATGGAAGTCAAGGGCCGCAACCTGGCCGAGGGCATCCCCCGCAGCTTCACCATTTCCAGCAATGAAATCCTGGAAGCCCTCACCGATCCCCTGAACAGCATCGTTTCGGCGGTGAAATCCGCCCTGGAACAGACCCCGCCCGAGCTGGGGGCAGACATCGCCGAGAAGGGCATGGTGCTCACCGGGGGCGGCGCGCTGCTGCGCGACCTGGACCGCCTGCTTATGGAGGAGACCGGGCTGCCGGTGATCGTCGCCGAAGACCCGCTCACCTGCGTGGTGCGTGGCTCCGGACGGGCGCTGGAGGAAATGGAGCGTCTGTCCACCGTCTTCACCAACGACTGACCCGCGGGACAGGTCAGGAAAGCGCCCCGCCCGGGGTGAGGGGACATGATCGACACGACCCCGCCGCCTTTCTTCAAGACCGGGCTTAGGCCCGCCACCCGCTTCGCCATCTTCGCCCTGCTGTCGCTGTTCCTGATCCTGGCCGATGCCCGCTTTGGCTATCTCCATCCCCTGCGCCAGGCCCTGGCGGTGATCATCAATCCCCTGCAGCATGCGGTGAATGCGCCGGTGCGCCTGGCCGCCCAGGTGGGGGAATTCTTCGTCACCCAGACCCGGCTGCGCGTGGAAAACGACGAGCTCCGGGAGGCGCGCCTGCGCCTGTCCGGACAGCTCATGGAATTCCAGGCGCTGCAGGCGGAAAACGCCCATCTGCGCGCCCTGCTCAAGGCGCGCGAGCGTTACGCCAATCACGCCCAGCTGGCGGAAATCCTCTATTCGGAACGCGATCCCTTCGCGCGCAAGATCATCATCGACCGCGGCAGCCTGCATCAGGTGGAACCGGGGCAGGTGGTGGTGGACGAGCTGGGGGTGGTGGGACAGGTCACACGGGTTTATCCCGGGGTGAGCGAAGTCACCCTGATCACGGACAAGAACCAGGCGGTGCCGGTGCAAAACCTGCGCAACGGTCTGCGCGCGGTGGTGTTCGGCAGCGGTCAGGACGGCACCCTCAACGTGCCCTTCATGCCCATCCATGCCGACCTGCAGCCCGGGGACCAGCTGGTCACCTCGGGCATCGACGGCATCTACCCGCCGGGGCTGCCGGTGGCCACCGTGCTGCGCGTCGAGCGCAATGCGGCCTATCCCTTCGCCCGCATCACCTGTCTGCCCGCCGCGGGCGTCGATCGTCATCGCCAGGTGCTGGTGGTGGCCAGCCACGCGCCCGCCCCGCCGCCCCGGCCCAAGCCCATGGAGTCCGCCCGTGGCAAGCGCTAGTCCCCGCCAGTCGGTGCTCACCCGCCCGCCCCGCACGCGGTTCATCGTGATGAGCCTCGCGCTCGCCCTGCTGGCCAACCTGCTGCCGTGGAATGGCGTGGCGGTGCTGCTGTGGCCCGATCTGGTGGCCCTGGTGCTGCTCTACTGGATCATCCATTACCCGCGCCGGATCGGGCTGGCGAGCGCCTGGTTCCTGGGCCTGTTGATGGATATCGCCGAGGGTGTGCTGTTCGGCCAGCATGCCCTGGCCTACGTGGTCACCGCCTACGCCGCCTGGCTGCTGCACCGGCGGCTGCAGACCTTCAATCCATGGCAGCAGGCACTCTACGTGCTGGGACTCCTGCTCCTTTTGGAACTCACCATGCTGCTCGTGCGTCTCGCCTTCGGTGCGGCCTTCCCGGGCTGGCTCTATTTCGCGGGCAGCCTGGTGGGCGCCGTGCTGTGGCCGCTCCTCACCCTGGTGCTGCAGCTGCCCCAGCGCAGGCAGCCGGCCACGACACCGCCCTACGGTACCGCCTCGCGATGAGCCGTCGACCGGAGATCCGCGACCACCAGCGCGAGCTCTATTACTTCCGCCTCCGCCTGGCGGTGGCCGCCAGCGTGGCCCTGGTGCTGTTCTTCATCCTGCTCGCCCGCGCCTTCTGGCTGCAGGTGCTGCAATACGAGCATTACCACACCCTGGCCGAGGAAAACCGGATCTCCATCGTGCCCATCGTGCCCAACCGGGGCCTGATCCTGGACCGCAACGGTGCCGTGCTGGCCCACAACTATTCCGCCTATACCCTGGAGATCACGCCCAGCAAGGTGGAAGGGGGGCTGGACAAAACCATCGATGCCCTGGCCCAGCTGATCGAAATCACCCCCAGGGACCGCAAGCGCTTCCGCAAACTGTTGGAGGAGAGCAAGAACTTCGAGAGTCTGCCCATCCGAACCCGGCTCAACGACGTGGAGATTGCCCGCTTCGCCGCCAACCGCTACCGTTTCCCCGGGGTGGAGATCCATGCGCGCCTGTTCCGGCACTATCCCCAGGGACAGATCACCTCCCACGTGGTGGGCTATATCGGCCGCATCAACGAGGCGGATCTCAAGCGGCTGGAGGAGATGGAACTGCTGCCCAACTACCGCGGTTCGGACTACATCGGCAAGGCGGGACTGGAGCAGAGCTACGAGCAGGAGCTACACGGCATCACCGGTTTCGAGCGGGTGGAGACCGACGCCGCGGGACGGGCAGTGCGTAGCCTGTCGCGCACCCCGCCCATTTCCGGCAACAACCTCACCCTGCATCTCGATCTCAAGCTGCAGCAGGTGGCGGAGCAGGCTTTCGGCAATTTCCGGGGAGCGCTGGTCGCCCTCGATCCCCGCACCGGCGGCGTGCTCGCCTTCCTGTCCAAGCCGGGCTACGACACCAACCTGTTCATCGACGGCATCGACCCCCAGAACTGGCAGGCACTCAACGATTCACCGGACAAGCCCCTGGTGAATCGCGCCATGCACGGCATGTACCCGCCGGGCTCCACCTTCAAGCCCTTCATGGCCCTGGCGGCGCTGGAACTCAAAAAACGTTCCCCCAGCTATACCATCGCCGATCCCGGCTATTTCAGCCTGCCCGGCAGCAGCCACCGCTATCGCGACTGGAAGCCCGGCGGCCATGGCATGGTGGATCTGCACAAATCCATCGTGATCTCCTGCGACACCTACTACTACGGGCTGGCCGTGGACCTGGGCATCGACGCCATCCACGCGTTCATGAGTCACTTCGGCTTCGGCCGCAAGACCGGCATCGACATCGAGGGTGAGCGCGGCGG